>NZ_JBQSXN010000011.1:0-58117 GCF_052378235.1 Psychrobacter sp. AOP3-A1-26 | reverse complement strand
TACTGCGAAATGCAAAAAATGTGTTGCAAATTATGTCAAAGTTGTTATGCTTGTATTCGAAGTATGAGTTTGGTAACGGATGTTACGCAATGGAGCAACAAAAACCTAAGTTTACATAGCAGTTACGTTTTTGATTCTAGCTATGTAAGTTCTGGTTTTTTTATCTTACGGTAATAGAACTTCGCCACACTTGTTTCTGACTAATCTCGGTAGCCAGTTACACATTATATCTTTGAGGATTTGTGACGATACCATTATGAGTACCAGCTAATAATAGCTCGCTCATTACTAAAATTGTAAAGTGGAGATACCCCATGAAAAAACTACTTTTAGCTACAGCAGTTGCTGCTCTATCTGTATCTGCAGCCAACGCAGCACCACAAATCTATGGTAAAGCATTCGTTACTGCTGACTACGTTAATGCTGATGACGTTATTGGTGATGATTCAAACTCGTTACAAATTAACTCAAACGCATCACGTTTAGGTTTTAAAGGCTCTGAAGCTATGACTGCCAACACTGATGTTGTGTATCAGTTAGAGTATGGCGTTGATATCGACGGTGAAGGTTCTCAAACTTTTAAAAGCCGTGATACTTTCTTGGGTTTAGCCAACAAAACTACTGGTGAGTTCCGCTTTGGTCGTAACACCTCTGTACTAGATTACGTAAACAACGTGACTGTTACTGAAGGCTTTTGGGATAACTTAGGCAGCAACACGCTTGCTGACGGTGGTGTTGTTGAAGCGCTAAATATGCAAAGCGATGAGCGTCAAGACAACTCAATCGTTTGGATTGCGCCAAAATATGCTGGCCTACCATTAGAGCTAGCACTACAGTACTCTGCTGACGAAAGCTTCGTTGAAGACAACGATGATCGTAACAACGGTTACGGTGCGTCATTGATGTTTGACCAAGGTACTGGCTACACTGCTGGTGTTGCTTATACTAAAGATATGGATGCTGGTGCCGGTGATGTTATCCGTGGTACTGCGACTGTTGATTTAGGTAAGTTCATCGCTGCACCAGTGATGCTAGGTGCTCTATATCAGCAAACTGATTATGACTTTGATGGCTCTGATAAAGAAAAAGGTCTAGTAGTAAGTGCTGAGATGGGTCTGGCTAACTTTGCTCGTCCAGCTTCTGTATACCTACAGTACAACAAAACTGATAACCTAGCTGGCTTGGAAGATTATGATTCTGACCAAATCGTCCTAGGTGGCAAGTACATGTATAAAGACAACATGATTGCTCATGCTTATATTGGTCAAAACTCAGCTGATTGGGAAGATAATGATGCTGATGTATTTGCAGTTGGTGGCGGTCTAGAATACTTATTCTAATCTAAGCATTAGAATTGTATTATAAAAAACTCATCCTTCGGGGTGGGTTTTTTTTGTTACGGCCTTTTTAATTGGGTAGTGGGCTATAATAGTGATGCGCTTATAACCGCTATACGCTAAAAACGGAATGTTTCAAAGAGTTTGTGCTTTTGCCCTATATTTTGTGCCGTATTTTTAGTAAAATCCTTCTTTACCAATTACCGACAGAGTACTATGACCAAGTTTATATTTGTGACCGGTGGGGTAGTGTCCTCACTAGGAAAAGGTATCACCGCCGCTTCTCTTGCTGCCGTCTTAGAAGCGCGTGGCGTAAACGTGACGATGACCAAAATGGATCCGTATATCAACGTCGATCCAGGGACGATGAGCCCGTTTCAGCATGGCGAAGTATTCGTCACTGAAGATGGCGCCGAGACTGATTTGGACTTGGGCTATTACGAGCGTTTTTTACGCCATTCAAAGATGAGTAAGAGCAATAACTTTACCAGTGGTCGTATTTATCAGAACGTCCTGAACAAAGAGCGTCGCGGCGAATATCTTGGTGGTACGGTGCAGGTGATTCCGCATATCACTGACGAAATCAAAAGCAAAATCATTGCTAGTGGCGAAGGCTACGATGTTGCCATCATCGAGATTGGTGGGACAGTGGGTGATATCGAGTCGTTACCGTTTATGGAAGCGGTGCGCCAAATGCAAGTAGAGCTAGGCCGTAATCGCGCCATGCTGATGCATTTAACACTGGTGCCTTATATTGCCAGCGCGGGTGAAACCAAAACCAAGCCTACCCAGCATTCGGTAAAAGAGCTACGTTCTATTGGTTTACAGCCAGATATTTTAATCTGCCGCTCTGATCATCACATCTCACAAGACAACCGCCGTAAGATTGCGCTATTCACCAATGTCGAAGAGCGTGCGGTCATCATGTGCGAAGATGCACAAAGTATCTATCAAATACCGCGTACCTTACATGAGCAAGATTTAGATGACTTAATCTGTGAGCGTTTCGGTCTTGATTTGCCAGAAGCAGATTTAAGCGATTGGGATAAGGTGGTCGAAGCGCAGCTAAACCCTGAAGCGACGGTGACAGTGGCGATGGTTGGCAAATACGTCGAGCTACCTGATGCCTATAAGTCTATCAACGAAGCATTGCTACACGCAGGTATCACTCATAAAGCGGATGTAAAAATTGATTATATCGATGCTGAGCTATTAGAGAGCGACGATAAGTTATTTGCCCGCCTGAGCGACGCCGATGCTATTTTGGTACCCGGTGGTTTCGGTGAGCGTGGCACGATGGGTAAAATGAAAGCCATTACCTATGCACGCGAAAAAAAGGTGCCGTATCTAGGTATTTGCTTAGGTATGCAGTTGGCAGTGATTGAATACGCGCGTAACGTGCTGCATATCGATGCCAACTCTTCTGAGTTCCATCGTACGGCGGCTGAACCTATCATTGGCTTGATTACCGAATGGTTAGATGAGCGCGGCGAATTACAGATTCGTAGTGACGATTCAGACCTTGGTGGCACCATGCGTTTAGGGGCCCAGCAAGCCGAATTGGTCGCTGGTAGTAAGCTTGCCCAAATCTATGGCGCAACCAATATTACTGAGCGTCATCGTCATCGTTATGAGATGAACAGTCGCTATATCGAGCCATTAGAGCAAGCTGGTATGATGGTTTCAGGGTATTCTGCCAAGCAGCATTTGGTAGAGTCGGTTGAGATTGCCGATCATCCTTGGTTCATCGCCGTACAGTTCCATCCAGAATTTACCAGCTCACCACGCGGTGGTCATCCACTGTTTAATAGCTTGGTAAAAGCCGCAAGAACTTATAGCGATAATAAATAAGCGTTAAGCTTAATGACGAACAAAACTTCAAAAAAGACTAATCTGCGGATTGGTCTTTTTTTTGGCTTTTTTATGATGATGTTTTGATTGTTGTGCAGTTAATATTATCGGTATAGTCGATTTACTATAAAAAATACAGTGCTACTGGGATAAGTTTTGCGCCGCCTTTGTCTGCGTAGGCACAGCAAGCAAGGAAAACTTATCCTAGGGCATGTCCTCAATCTGAACGAAAGCAACTAAATGGGTTAAAAACGGCTAAATCTTGCCAAACTGCGTCAAATAGCTGGCTAATATCTTGATATTATCTGTGCTACTTTCCTTGTTTGACAGCAGTTTATCTCATTTTTATCACCATTTTCAAAATGAGGACACGCCCTAGTAGCTCGCTATAATATTTGTGCTTATTTTATTGAGGATTGACTATAGGGTCTAATTACGCCCAATTACGCTTGGACACTTTTTTTCATCGGGCTATCGGTTACAATATGGGATAGACGTATTTATAACAACTATTCATACCAATTATTTATAACAATAACGAGGGCCAGCACTTCATGGAAAATTTATTAACGGCACAATCACATATTGAGCTTAATACCCCTAATAACAACACCATCAACATCGGCAACGATCAGCCGTTTGTGTTATTCGGTGGTATGAACGTCTTAGAGTCAAAAGAGATGGCGTTTGAAATTGCTGAGCAATATGTCGATATTTGCCAAAGGTTGGGTATTGACTATGTGTTTAAAGCTAGCTTTGATAAGGCCAATCGCTCAAGTCTACATTCGTATCGCGGCCCTGGATTAGAACAGGGTATCGATTGGCTTGGACAAATTAAAGAAAAGTTTAATGTGCCGATTATTACCGATGTGCATGAACCGTATCAAGCGGCACCGGTTGCTGAGGTTGCCGATATTATCCAACTGCCTGCTTTTTTATCGCGTCAGACGGATTTAGTCCATGCGATGGCCAAGACAGATGCCATTATTAATATTAAAAAGGCGCAGTTTTTAGCGCCACATGAGATGCGCCATATCGTTAATAAATGCCTTGAAGCAGGTAACGACAAGCTTATTCTTTGTGAGCGCGGCAGTGCCTTTGGTTATAATAACTTAGTCGTCGATATGCTGGGTTTTGATACCATGAAGCAGATGGATATTCCGGTGTTTTTTGATGTGACCCATAGTTTGCAGCAACCGGGTGCACGTAGCGACAGTGCTGGCGGACGCCGTGAGCAAATCACCACTCTGGCACGTGCAGGTATGGCGACCGGGTTGGCAGGGCTGTTTTTAGAGGCACATCCAAACCCAGAAACTGCTAAATGTGATGGGCCCTGTGCGCTGCGTATGAGCCAACTAGAACCATTTTTACGCCAGCTGAAGCAGATAGATGATTTGGTCAAAGGTTTTGAGGTATTGGATACGCAGTAATAACGTCAATGATGAGAGGATAAGACCATGGCAATTAAAATTGCGCAAGTAAGTATCGAAAATATCGATGATACCGAGGGGTTAGAAAGCGTGATGACAGCGCTGAAAAATATCACAGGCGTCACTGAAATTGAGCTAGATACTGATAACAGTATTGCGTTCATACGTTATGATGATACGCAAACGACCATTCATGCTTTTGTGGCGGCCATTAGTACGGTCGATTATGTCACCCAACCGTTTCCTATCGATGCCCCGCAAAATCCACGGTATGATGATTAATGGCAATACTTTGACAAACTGTACTTCTATAAAAAACACTTAAATAAAAACTGCTTTAATAAAGTTACAACCAAACGGACTTGTTGTTGACCTTGATTCGGCTTATGCTAGTTTCATACTGTATTTATAAGTATAGTTAATTTACTTTAAAACCGATACGAGTGCTACTGGAGTAAATTTTTCGCAGCCTCTGTCACGCTTGCGAACAGCAAGCAAGAAAAATTGATAACAGTAGCACGTGGTTGCTAACCTGCCAACGTATCAATTTTATTTAGAACTGCCTATATGTGTATAAAGACAATTATAAAAGCAGTGTATTCACCAATAAAAATAAGGAGCCTACCATGGCAAACCAAACCCGTATTATTAAAATCGATGGCATGACCTGTGGTGGCTGTGTGGCAAGTGTCCATACTGCTACTAGCGAAATCGATGGGGTAGAGACTATCTCTGTTGATCTGGCTGATAATTTAGCGACAGTAACCTTCGATGACAGCAAAACCAGTATAGAGGCAATTGCTGCTGCTATCGACGAGGCAGGCTTTGATGCCACCGTTGCAAACGCTTAATTGCTAATTGGGGTAAACGAAAAACCAGCTGCTATAGCTGGTTTTTTAGTGGCTGCGCTAAAGTAATGCTAAACTATGCGCATTTAACATTCATTATCATTATGTTTTTTAGTATAATAATTAAACCCTCTGTTATTTTTATGCGTGCTTTTTATATTTTATCCTATTTTACAAACGCCATATCGAGTTCTATCTATGAATGATTCTCTCCGTACCGATGCTCATAATCAGCAGCAAAACGCCTACGATGTTGAGACTGATATCCAGTCCAATACGTCGCTTGCACCCAAGCGTGCGCATTTGCAACTGGCGATTGAGGGGATGACATGTCAGGCCTGTGCATCACGAATCGAAAAGGTATTGAATAAAAAGCCTGCGATCTATGAAGTCAGTGTGAACTTCGCTGGTGAGACTGCCAACGTGGATTATGATCCGACGCAGACCACGCCTGAACAAGTGACAGAGTGGGTAAATAAAACAGGCTTTATTGCCAATTTGCAAGCGGCTGATAGTTTGTTTGCACAGACGGATGAAGATACGGCCACTCAGTACCCATGGCGCTTGATTGGTTTGTGGGTCTGTTTAGTGCCGTTCTTGGTTGGTATGGCAGGCATGCTGGTTGGTCAGGGTATGGCGTGGATGCCACCGGTTTGGATACAGTTTGTCCTAGCGACGATTGTACAGTTTGGGCTGGCATTGCCGTTTTATAAAAGCGCTTGGGCGTCTATCAAAGGCGGTCTTGCCAATATGGATGTATTGGTGGTCATTGGTACGGTGACCATTTGGGCGTATTCAACATATCTATGGCTGACACATGGCGACGGCACTTTGAATAGTCTATTGCAAAGTGGTCATGCTGGTGGTCACGGTATAGATGGCAGTCCTGCGGTATATTTTGAAGCAGGGGTGATGGTCATCGCTTTTGTGCGAACGGGTAAGTATCTTGAAGAGCGCACCAAAAAACACAGTCTCAACAGTATCGATTTATTATTGTCACTGACGCCTGATGAAGTCGAACAACAGCAGCCAAATGGTGACTTCCATAATGTCGCTTTACAAGAGGTACAAGTCGGCGATATCTTGCGTGCTAAGCAAGGCAGCCGCGTGGCAACCGATGGGATAGTTATCGATGGCAGCGGCTGGTGTGTAGAAAGCCATTTAACCGGCGAGTCGGTACCGCTTAAAAAAGAGCAGGGTGATGGGATATTGGCAGGGGCGTTGGTAGAAAACGGTAGCTTGCTCTACCGCGTACGCGCCAAAGGCAGTGATACCAAGCTGGGTGATATGGTACAAGCACTTAGCGATGCCCAAGGCTCAAAAGCCAATCTGGCGCGTCTGGCAGATAGGGTCACCGCTATTTTTGTGCCAGTAGTGGTGACGATTGCCTTGGTCACTTTTGGGCTGACGTGGTGGTTGACCGGTATGGTTGATACAGCATTAATGCACGCAGTATCGGTACTGGTGATTGCCTGTCCGTGTGCGCTTGGCTTGGCCACACCAGCCGCTATCATGGCAGGTATGGGGGTTGCTGCGCGTCATGGTGTCTGGTTTAAAGACGCGCAAAGCCTTGAAGCTGCTGGTAGTATTGATACGGTCGTACTCGATAAAACTGGCACATTGACCATTGGTAAGCCGACCATCGTCGATCAGGTGATGGTCGATAAATCACTTGCTGTTGACGATGTATTACAAATTGCCGCCAGTGTCGAAGCGCATGCCAGCCATCCGCTCGCCACTGCGCTTATTAATGCTGCTACCGATCGTCATTTGCCATTAATGAATGTGACTGATATCAGCGTCATCAAAGGCGCAGGTATTCAAGCAAACATCGAAGGGCTTGGACTGGTAAAAGTCGGCACCGCAGAGTTTGCTAATTTGACGCTGCCTAAGCTAATGCCAAAAGTATGGCAAATTGCCAGTACCGTTGCTATCAGTATTAATGATGAAGCTTTGGGTGCTTTCGCTTTAGCAGACGACTTAAAGGCAGATACCCCGCAGGCCATTACTGCGCTACAAGATGCTGGTATTAATGTCATTTTGATGAGTGGTGACAAACAATCAGTCGTTGACCATGTAGCAGGGCAGCTGGGTATCGCGCAAGCGTATGGTAAAATGAGCCCGCGTGACAAAGCCAGCCAAGTGGCTTTATTGCAAACGGCTGGTCATAAAGTGGCGATGGCAGGCGATGGTGTCAATGATGCGCCAGCGATGGCAACTGCAGATGCTAGCTTTGCGATGTTTGAAGGTACCGATGTCGCCCAGCACAGTGCGTCTGCACGCTTGATGGGTGAGTCATTGATGCATATTGATGCGGCGCAGAAAATCGCTAATGCGACGGTGCGTAATATTAAGCAAAACCTATTTTTTGCCTTTATCTATAATTGTTTAGGTATTCCGCTGGCAGCTTTTGGTTTCTTGAATCCTATGATTGCTGCTGCTGCTATGGCGCTTAGTTCTATTTCGGTATTAATGAATGCGTTACGCTTAACCCGATTTAAAACAAAGGTAGAGCTTGATAATACAGTATCGAACTCTAGGGCGTGTCCTCAAACTAAACAATAATACCTAAATGGGCTAAAAATGGCTAAATTTTGCCAAACATCGTCAAATAGTTGGCTAATATCCCGATATTATCTGCACTATTTTCCTTGTTTAACGGCAATTTAACTCATTTTTATCACCATTTTTAAAATGAGGACACGCCCTAGTAATAAAAGGCAACCACTCACAAAATCATAGGATTACTATCACTTTTGATATCATAGGCAATGAGACAGATAAATAATTATCAATATTGCTAATAGTGCATAGTTTTATGGCGGTAAGTTGCTGTAAGGTAAGGGCAGTTTGGCAAAATTTATGCTATGATGCCAAGCACTGTAGCCAACAGTTAAGGTACTAAAAAAACCTTTAATAATGCTTAAAAATAGCCGATTATATAAATAAATAAGGCTGTTTTTGGCGCATTGCTATACGATATTTTGTTTTATCTTTTTATATTCTAGTTGCCGTTATTTATCCCATAAACTTGGCATGACCAAAGGAATTAACAGACATTATGTACGCTGAAGAAACCAACAACGTCACCGCAATTAAAGACATTCGCGCTCGTGAGATTTTAGACTCGCGCGGTAACCCAACGATTGAAGCCGATGTTATCTTAGCTGATGGCACTATCGGACGCGCTGCAGTACCCAGTGGTGCATCAACCGGTTCACGCGAAGCCGTTGAGATACGTGATGGTGATCAAGATCGCTATATGGGCAAGGGCGTCAGAAAAGCAGTTGCCAATGTCAATAGCCAAATCCGTAGCGCTTTAATGGATAAAGATGTTAGTGAGCAGCAGAACATCGATGACACTATGATTGCGCTCGATGGCACGGACAACAAAGACAACCTTGGTGCCAATGCCATACTTGCGGTCTCACTTGCTGCAGCAAAAGCCGCGGCTAAGTCACAAAGTCTACCACTGCATCAATATATTGCTAATCTGCGTAATCAGACATCATTGACCATGCCTGTACCGATGATGAACATCTTAAACGGTGGCGAGCATGCAGATAACACCGTTGATATCCAAGAGTTTATGATTGAGCCGGTTGGTTTTACCAGCTTCTCAGAGGCGTTGCGTGCTGGTACTGAGATTTTCCACAGTTTAAAGTCAGTATTAAAATCTCAAGGTTTAAGCACCTCAGTCGGTGACGAAGGTGGTTTTGCACCAAACTTGCGTAGCAACGAAGAAGCCATCACCGTTATCATGCAAGCGATTGAGCAAGTCGGTTATAAAGCAGGCGAAGATATTCACCTAGCCTTAGATTGCGCGGCTACTGAGTTTTACAAAGATGGTAAATATATCTTGGCAGGCGAAGGCAATAAAGCTTTTGATAGCCAAGGATTTTCAGACTATCTAGTTGGATTGGCGCGTCAATATCCGATTATCTCTATTGAAGACGGTCTTGATGAATCAGATTGGGATGGTTGGAAATATTTAACTGAGCAAATCGGTGATAAAGTCCAATTGGTTGGTGATGATTTGTTTGTAACCAATCCTGTTATCCTGCAAGAAGGTATTGATAAGCATATTGCCAATGCTATTTTGATTAAGTTTAATCAAATCGGCACATTGTCTGAAACGCTAGATGCGATTTATCTAGCGAAGAAAAATGGCTATGCAACCATTATCTCGCATCGCTCAGGCGAAACCGAAGACAGCACCATTGCTGATTTAGCCGTGGGTACAGCGGCTGGTCAAATCAAAACTGGCTCGCTATGCCGTTCAGACCGTGTCGCAAAATACAATCAGCTACTACGTATCGAGCAGCAAGTACGTGCCAGCTATCGTGGCCGTGAAGAGTTTATCGGTCTACGTGGTTAATAATCGGGGCTGATAACCAATGCTAGGCGATAGGTGGTTTTAAGTATCGTCTAGCAATATTTATTGGTTTTATTCCATTGTTTCTATATCGTTTGGCGCTATCCTTTTATGAAATACTTTAGCCAATTTATACTACTTGCTTTAGCCGTTGCGGTACTTTTAGGACTGCAATACCAGTATTGGCTGGGTGAAAATGGTCGGTTTGAACATAGTAAGCTGATGACTGAAGTCGAAGAGCAACAGCGCTTGAATGACAATCAAGTCTCGGCAAATAAATTATTACGTACGGACGTAAATGATTTAAAAACGGGTCTTGAGGCCGTAGAAGAACATGCGCGTTTAGATTTAGGTCTAATTAAGCCAAATGAGACTTTTGTACAAGTATCAACGGCACCGACGACACATAGTCGCTATTAATTTTTATTAGCATCAGCGTTTATGATTAATCGTTTTGTTTGTCTTTTGAATGTCACATTTCTATCAAAATATACTTCCTTCTTATCTTATCAGCATACAGTGGATCCATAATATAGTGGAGTCGCTTTAAAAACGATACCGTGCTACGGCTATAGTTTTTCTTGCTTGCTGTTCGCAGGCGTGACAGATTCTGCGAAAAATTTATAGCCGTAGCACGTCATTACCATCGTATCGCTTTTATTTCAAACTGACTATACTATGCTACGAACACTGCCTTAAGAGCATTACTCTATGCACAGCACCCCTAATATATATGCCATGATTGTCGCTGCTGGCCGCGGTAGTCGCTTTGGCGCGTCTATTGCCAAGCAATACACCAAGATTGGAGAGCAGACATTGCTACAGCACAGCGTGGCGCGGCTCGCTGCTAGTGCTTATATTGATAAATGCCTATTGGTGGTAGCAGCAGATGACAGTACTGCACAGGCATTGAGTTTTGCCTTGCCTATCTATTATGCTATGGGCGGTGCTGAACGCTGGCAGTCTGTGCAGGCAGGGGTAGAGGCTATTAGCAATGTAGGTGCTGATGATGCAGATTTAGTCTTAATACACGATGCCGCGCGTCCTGCTGTGCCCAGCCATGATATTGATGCAGTGATTCAAGCCGCCATGTTAGAGCCTTACGGCGCTATATTAGCGACCCCAGTTGCTGATACTCTCAAACAGTCTTATAAGCACTCTAAAGCGCCATACGAGCGTCTGAATGACTCTTTAAGCGTCGATGAGGACATTTCCAACGCTTATATCGAACAAACGATTGAGCGCAATAACATATGGCAAGCTCAAACGCCGCAAGTATTTCGACTTGGTCAATTGAGGCAAGTGTTAGAGTATGTCGCTGCGCATAATCTTGCTATTACTGATGAAGCCAGTGCTTTTGAACACTTAGAGTTGCCCGTTCGTCTAGTGACTGGCAGTCGCCAAAACATTAAGCTCACCTATCCTGATGATGCCATACTACTCACCGCCATTCTTGCTGCACAATCGTAATCTTACTGACTATAGCGAATAACCTCCCACCAGATTGATGCTTATCCAAATTCTCATAAGTTTGTATTCTTTCATTCATTGCGATCTCCGGTCAGCGATTTATTGTGTAATTCGCATCTGAACATATTTTGAATTTCAGAGTTCAATGTTTCTAATATTATCGTTCAGCATTCGTAAGTCATTATTTAATATAAACATATATTGCTTTGATGACCAAACTAGCCTATGATGTAACTAACTTAATACAATTAATATAAAAGTTTACAAAATCAATAATATAACAAGCCGATATGTTGTTTTTAAACGTCTTGTTTCTATGTTTTTCTAAAATGAGTATGGTTGTCTTAGCAATATTTACCTAATAATAGGGAGAAGCTGATTGTCCATAATTAATGATTCGACGAATCCAGTAACGACGGGTCTTTGCCAGCTTGTATATATAAGTCGGATTACTTCGGCGGGCCTTGCAAGCCCTAGTACGCTCAATGATATCTCAGAGGTTGCTATCGAGCATAACCAAGCGGATAACATTACTGGTATTCTGTGCTATGGCAATGGTTATTTTTTACAATGTGTAGAGGGCTCAGAGCAGGCTCTAACCAATCTAAAAAATCGCTTATTATTAGATGATCGACATAAAGAATTAGACATTCTAGATTTTTCGGAAATTACCGCACGTCGTTTTACAAGTTGGTCACTGCGTTCTATTGCGCTGGAACGTTGGATGATTAAAGAGCCTGGTCTGAAAAAACTCATGCCATTTAAACCTTACAACTGGGCTTCTAATGACTGGCGACAATTTTTGGATATTATCCAAGAGTATTATGAAGAACAAGCAAGAACAGGCAGTATTGACACGCCACCTATCAAATATAATACCTTGGGTTTGACGTTAGGAAAAGTAGTGGGGCAGCACCAAGCTTTTTTCTTAATTCAGACTGTACTAGGTGGGTTAATTGTCCTAGCCTTAATTTGGCTGATGCTTGCAGATAAAATTTGGTAGAAGCTCTATTGAAATAAAGACCAGTCGAAAAAGGCCAGCATTCATTGCTGGCCTTTTTTGTTAGCTGTTAAAGGGATAGTTATAGACATAAAAAAGCCCCATCACAATATATTGTGATGGGGCTTTTGGTGGTGCACTTATTAGTCTTATCGAGTGCTTTGCAGCAATCTTGCTAATAAGAGACGCCAAATAGTGGCGTCCCCAGGGGGGTTCGAACCCCCGTTACCGCCGTGAAAGGGCGGTGTCCTAGGCCTCTAGACGATGGGGACTAGTAACAACACTTCAACTGCTTTCACCATTTATGTCGAAGTGGTGCGTATTCTAATAGCGTCTGCGTTTTCTGTCAAGCCTTTTTCTTCGTCTTTTTACAATTAAGTATCTTTTTTTGAGTGCGCGTCGCGGATGCAGGTCTTTACGCTTTAGATGATGTCGAATCCATAAGGTAGTACAGCCGCTAATAGTTAACGCTAACAACATATAACCGATGATGGCTCCCCATAACTTAAGCTGTGGATCCATAATAAAGTCCCTCCTATTAAGCTTGATAATGATTACTATCAAGTCAGTGTGAGCAACTTAGACCATCTATGGGATATAACCGTATCGTTTGAGCGTCGAATGTTATAAGCACTTTATTGGCTTATTTTATGCAAAAATATGACATAGAAAACTATGTGAAATAGTGAAGCTAAGGTCTATTTTTTTATCATGATATCAATCATATCCCTATTGACTGTAAATCAAGATGTTAAAGTCATCAAGCATTACAAATAGCACTATTGTTCACGCTTATCAATATAGGATATGTGATAAAGAGATTATTACTTATCGTTGGTAGCAGATTCAGGCTCTGCAGTTTCCGGCTCGCTATGCATCGCATTAGCCAACATAGGGTAATTATTTAAGATATGACAAAATAGCTCAGCGGTCTTCTGGGTGTCATATAGCGCTGAGTGAGCATTATTGCCATCGAAATCCAGCCCTGCAGCCTTACAGGCACGTGCAAGCACCGTTTGACCAAAAGCAAGTGCCGATAAAGTCACGGTATCAAAAACTGAAAAATTATGAAAAGGGTTGTGGTTTTTGCTGTTGCTACGTAGCACTGCGGCATTTAAAAATGCTAGATCAAAGTGGGCGTTGTGTCCGATTAAGACGCATTGACGGCAGTCTTCAGCGCGGCGTACTTCTTTTAAACCTTTAAAGATACGGCGTAGTGCGGTTTTTTCATCTTCGGCAATGGCTTTACGCATTGGGTTGTTAGGATCAATACCGGTAAAGGCGAGGGCGCTTGGTTCAAGGTTGGCGCCTTCAAAAGGCTCGATATGAGCATTTAATGCTTCACCTGGATAAAACATGCCATGCTCATCAAGTAACACAGGAATACAAGCGATTTCTAATAAAGCATCGGTTTGGGCGTTAAAGCCTGCAGTTTCGACGTCAACGACGACAGGCAAAAACTTACGAAAACGGTCCTTTAACTTCATTGGGGTTTGTTCGTCTGTTCCGGCGTCTGTAATATTGTTTGGAGCACTATCGAGGGTGTTATCTACATTATTAGCTAGAGTATCTTTAGGCAAGGCGGCATCGTTTTGAGTGGTCATATCAGGTTAAATCGCTTTTATCAGTCGTGCTAGGATATTAAATTTGAAAAGAAGCAGCCTATGATAACCGTCATACCTAATACCGCTTGGCATAAAGATGTAAAATTATCATAGGGTAAATATAGAAAGCTCTATTCTGGCAGTTAGTGTGACGCTTTAATTGACCAAGGTAATGTCTCACCAGCCATCAATGGGGTCAGGGTGCTACCATCAAAGTAAGGGTAAGATGCTGGCACTTGCATCGGGTTGTTGATGAGAGTCACTGTGTTGTCATTCACAGGTAGGCCATAGAATTGGGCACCAAATCGGCTGGTGAAGCCTTCTAATTTGTCGATTTTACCCACACTATCAAAAGCAGTGGCATATAGCGGCAGGGCAGTGGCGGAACTATAACAGCCTGCACAGCCACAAGCGGCTTCTTTTTTATCGGTTGCATGAGGCGCAGAGTCTGTCCCTAAAAAGAATTTTGGATTGCCGCTGGTGGCGACATCCAGTAATACTTTTTGATGGCTTTCACGCTTTAAAATAGGTAAGCAATAAAAATGCGGCTTTATACCACCGAGTAGCAGGTGATTGCGGTTAAACATCAAATGCTGCGGGGTAATAGTGGCGGCAATGTGATTGCCTTGCGACAATACAAAGTCTGCGGCATCACTGGTGGTGATATGCTCGACGACAATCTTTAGCGTCGGGAATTTGATGATAATCTGTGCCAACACTTCATCCAAAAAACGCTTTTCGCGGTCAAAAATATCTACATGATCTTGAGTGACTTCGCCATGTATCAGTAGTGGCAAGCTGTACTTTTCTAATGCTTCAAAGACATCGACGCAAGCATTGATATCGGTGACACCATCAGCAGAGTTAGTGGTAGCTCCTGCAGGGTACAGCTTAACCGCTTGTACGATACCTGACTTTGCCGCCATTTCGATATCTTGCGCAGTGGTGTTATCCGTGAGGTATAAGGTCATACGCGGGTCAAATGCTGATTTGCGCTCAGCAGTCAAATCACTGGACTGTAGATGTTCCATGATACGGGCACGGTAGGCGTGGGCATCATCGACATTTTTGACAGGTGGCACCAAGTTTGGCATACAGATGACACGGTTAAAGCTCTGGGCGGCATGGGGCACGGTGGTTGCTAACGCTTTATCGTCACGCAAATGAATATGCCAATCATCTGGCTGAAGGATGGTCAACTCTCTAATCGAAACAGTCATAATATCGTCGCGCTCTATATGGTCATATATGGGGATAAGGGGAAAGGGTGTTGTGTCGTTATCATAACAGATTTGCCTACTTGACTAAATATGCGGCTAACTATCTATACATAATTCACTGATTGTTTTTGAATAAAAGGTAGATAAGAAGTATCTGAACGTGAATAATTCAAAACTAGCAGCTACCAATATAAAGCAAAAGCTCATGCCTGAGGGCAGTTGCACTTTTGCCTATGATAAATATGATGTACACTGAGTAGGTAATTTATCTTTTGATTTAATCTTAGCGCTTTTACCAACATCAAATTCTCATAATAGGAGTTATTCATGGCTCAACTTGATCCAAAAAATATTAATAAAATCGTACTGGCATATTCAGGTGGCCTTGATACCTCAATTATCGCTAGATGGCTTAAAGAGACTTATGATGCAGAAGTGATTACCTTTACTGCTGATATCGGTCAGGGCGAGGAAGTTGAGCCAGCACGTGCTAAAGCAGAAGCGATGGGTATCAAAAATATCTATATCGAAGACTTACGCGAAGAGTTTGCCCGAGACTATGTATTCCCAATGTTCCGTGCCAATGCCATCTATGAAGGTGAGTATTTGCTCGGTACGTCTATCGCCCGTCCTCTAATTGCCAAGCGTTTGGTTGAGATTGCCAAAGAACACAACGCTGATGCGATTAGCCATGGTGCAACGGGTAAAGGTAATGACCAAGTACGCTTTGAGCTTGGTGCGGTTGCGTTATCTCCTGATGTGGTTACGATTGCGCCTTGGCGTGAGTGGGACTTATCTAGCCGCGAGAGCTTGATGCAATATGCTGAAGAGCACGACATTGCCATTGATTATGCGGGTAATAAGAAAAAGTCTCCTTATTCTATGGATGCCAACTTACTGCATATCTCTTATGAAGGCGGCATCCTAGAAGATCCGTATGCTGAAGCAGAAGAAGATATGTGGCGCTGGTCAGTTAGCCCAGAAGAAGCACCAGATAAAGCCCAATACTTAGAATTAGAGTATGAAAAAGGGGATATCGTTGCTATCGATGGCGAGAAGCTCAAGCCTTATGAAATTATGATTAAGCTTAATAAAATCGGTGGCGATCATGGTATCGGTCGTTTGGATATCGTCGAAAACCGTTACGTCGGTATGAAGTCACGCGGTTGCTACGAGACACCAGCCGGTACGATTATGCTAAAAGCGCATCGTGGTATCGAATCATTGACGCTAGATCGTGAAGCGGCACATCTAAAAGATGAGCTAATGCCGCGCTACGCTAAGATTATCTATAACGGCTATTGGTTCAGCCCTGAGCGCCTTATGCTACAGGAGTTAATCGACAAATCACAAGAATACGTCAACGGTACGGTTCGTGTGAAGCTGTATAAAGGTAGCGTAAGTGTGGTCGGACGCAAGTCAGATGACTCATTATTTGATGAAAAAATCGCCACCTTTGAAGACGATGCGGGTGCTTATGATCAAAAAGATGCAGAAGGTTTCATCCGTTTAAATGGTTTACGTTTGGCGATTGAAGCCAGCCGTGGTCGCGATTTATCAAAGTAATACCAAACCCAAAAAATAAGATTAGCTGTGTCAAACTCGTTTAGTGTAAAAGTGCGTAGTACTTTCACTTATTTTCCTTGGCACTCTAATTCTTGTGAATGGTATAAATTGTTTGGTTTTAAAATGATTCGTTAATGATCAATAAAAAGAGGCGCTATATAATAGCGCCTCTTTTTTTATGGCTGATTTTGTCTACTCGGTGGTTACTGTCTCTGCATCATCAGGTTCATCCTCGTCCATCATGACAATCGCCACATCTTGTTGCTGGCGTTCCTTGCGGCGATCTTGTTCTAATACTTCTTCGGTGGCAAGGATGACGCCATCAGATTTTTGCGCCTGATATTTTAGGGTCGCTAGGCCCCCAAGCACACCGATAACGACAATAATAATTAAGATAACGGGGTTTTTCCACAGTGGCGCTGACTTCTCATACTCAATCGGCTTTTCGCTGACTGTTGTTGGGGTAGTGTCGCTATTACCACCGACCAGTCCCAAGCTTACCAAAGGAGGTTTTGGCGGGGTGGTAGGTTCAGAGGTGACGCGTAAACGATTTCGACTGAGGTAGATGTCAGATATTTTTGCCAGCTGCAATAACCAGCGTTGATGTGGTAAGGCGATAGCGTGCATGTCTGTGAACACCAACATGTCATTGTGGCGGCCCTGTTGCAAGTTATCTGGTGAGCGACCAATGGCTTTTAAGTAATTGCCTGTGGCCAGTTGCATATCTTGTACGGGCTCATGTTTTTCAGGTTTGAATGTCGTCAGCTCGTACCAGTAAGGGTCAAAAGGCGGTGGATTGTCTGATAGCGGCTCAGGATTTGATATATGAGGCTTGGTGCTATTTTCTGGCTTTTCTGCTAACGGATTCTCTGCTAACGGATTCTCTGCTAACGGATTCTCTGCTGGCGCATTTTCTGCTGGCGCATTTTCTGCTGGCGCATTTTCTGCTGGCGCATTTTCTGCTGGCGCATTTTCTGCTGACGCATTTTCTGCTGACGCATTTTCTGCTGACGCATTTTCTGCTGACGCATTTTCTGCTGACGCATTCTCTGCTGACGCATTTTCTGATGATGTATCGACTGCTACAATAGAATTTTTATCATCGTTAGTCTTTTCTAGTTCGACAGAGGCTGCTTTTGGCTCATGTGCTGCAAAGCGAGCTGGGGTTAAAAACTGTGGCTGTAAGGCAAACCATTTGTTAATCTCATCATTATCCAGTTGACTATATTCTGTCAGGATAGCCAGCTCACGTAGAGCAATCACGCATAAAGACGTGAGTAAAATTTGGACTTGTTGCGACGTTGCGTCAATTTGTGCAGCAATATGCTCGCTCGCTTTAACCACCCGCGCATTGTCATTGAATATAGCGTCCGCAGTATCATGACGATGATAGAATGTGGCATTGAGCGTCGCAAAATTCATCGAGTTATACTGTCGTAGCTCCTTAACTGCACTACGTCCAAACAGTTTTTTGCTCACTACCTGTCCTTGATGGCGCTGCTGATAACTAAGAAGGGCACTAACGATGGCCTGTAAACTGGCATCCATGGCCAAACGCGCTTGTGGTATTGAAAGTTTTGCAGCATCTGCCAATAGTGACACCATAGGTTTGGTATCTTGATATAGAAAATCATACATCGACACACGTGTCGGTGAAATAGTCGTCATAATCTGCTAGCATCAAAAAGTGTGCCCCTATATTACGGTGCCTAATGTCTTGATACAATCCTTTAATAATAGAAAATCTCACTAATTTTACTCATGACACTGTCAATCATGGCATAAATGAGTGAGTCGATTCAGTTTAAAACGAGACAGTTAAGAAAAGCTCATAGCAATAGCACATAGCTATAAACTTCTCTTTTTTATTTAGACCTGACTATAGTAGGAATATGTCCATGACAAATGATAAAAAGTGTACTAAGCAATTGGTGGTCAATATTGCTCAGCAAACCTTGACGGTATATCAGCAAAATAAAGAAATTACTCAATACAAGGTATCGACCGCTAAAAATGGTATTGGTAGTCAGCAAGACAGTGGCTGTACACCTCTTGGTCAGCATGTTATTGCAGAAAAAATAGGCGGTAACGCAGCTATAAATGCGGTATTTATAGGAAGAGTGCTAACAGGCGAGTTATATGATGCTGAGCTTGGTAGATTGTACCCTGAGCGCGACTGGATATTGAGCCGTATTTTATGGTTGAGTGGACTTGAAGCAGGGGTGAATAAAGGCCGTAATAGCCAAGGTGGCTGCGATACTCATCAGCGTTATATCTATATTCATGGGACGCCAGACACCGAACCGATGGGTGTGCCTCTTTCGCATGGCTGTGTGCGTATGCGCAATAAAGACATCGTTGACTTGTTTGAGGAGGTTGATGAAGGCACGCCTGTATCTGTTATAAGTGGTGTTAATGGTATCACTGATACTATCGAATAGTAGCCAGCTGTGAAAAAGGAGGTGTCTAAAGGTTGATTGCTATTTTTGATATTATCAAAACTAAATTTACAAGACATACTTACAAGGTTATTTATAAAATAAAATTAACGATAACCAATGATCATTCAGTTCATTGCTATAATGGTCATTGAGATTAAGCGTCACCAAAAGACAGTTATAACTCTCAAAGCTATCAACCAAAGTTATCAACAAGATTATAAAAAATCTATAACGCTTTTTTTAAATATATTCATAATAATGATGGGGATAATAATAATGACTGAAGCCAGTCTAGTAAGCCTACAACAAGCTTTTGATGAACGCCGTACTATCTATGCCTTAGGTAATGATTTACCAGTAGACCCACGGGCGATTGTTAATATTGCTGAGCGTGTATTGCTACATACGCCGTCTGCTTTTAACTCGCAGTCTTCGCGGTTGATCGTGTTATTTGGTGAGCAGCATAAGCAGGTGTGGGATATTGCCGAAGATAAACTACGCATTGAGGTTGGCGATGGGGACTTTTCGGGTTCTAAGAAGAAAATGGACAGCTTTCGCGCGGCGGCAGGCACGGTGCTATTTTATGAAGATAAGGAAGTCACCAAGTCGTTGCAAGATAAGTTTGCGCTATATGCTGAAAAATTCCCTCTGTGGGCGCATCAGACCTCAGCGATGCACCAGTATGCCATGTGGACAGAATTGCGTACTTTAAACGTTGGTGCTAGCCTTCAGCACTACAACCCACTGATTGATGATGATGCCGCAGCGGCATTTTCGGTCCCTGAAAACTGGGAGTTAATCGCGCAGATGCCATTTGGTAATATCGTTGAACCTGCTGGTGAGAAAACGTATCAGCCACTTAATGAGCGTATGCAAGTATTTGGTTTAGAGGATTAATAGCAAAAAGACAGTCCTAAAAAAGACAGTCCTAAAAAAGACAGCCCTAATAAAGTGAGCTGTCTTTTTTAAGCTTTTATTAGAGGCTGTTTAACGGCTCCTATTTAGGCAGGTATTTATTTATCAAAAAACGAACTGTCCTGCACTTTAGCCAAGTATTTTTTGGTGCGCTTATCCTCTTTTTTTCGCATGGCAGCGAACCAACCAGCCCCATATAGCGCATTGCTATCTACTGCTGATTTCAGCTGATAACATTGCTGATACTGCATATGATCACGATATTGTCCTAGTGTTTTATCTGCTTTTTTCAAATCTTTTAGCCAGCGCTCACCCTTCTTTTTTGCCTCTTTTTTATTCAACAACGGTGTGACAAACTCACTGATATAGCGTAAGTCTTTGAGTTGACGACGCAATTTGTGCTGTGCTTGGTTTTTAGCATTAGCGATTGAATCGCTAGTATTTAAATCAATGCGTTCCGAGTCAATATTTTTTGAATCAGTGCTATCGAGTTCAGCGCTAGTCATCTCATCATATTCTCTATCAGCTTTTAAGAATTTATTATATTGCTTGGCCAGTATTTTTGAGAGTTTATCGCTGGCAAGTGTGTCAGCTTGAGGTTCAAGCTTTGGGTCGCTCATGGTAAAGGCAATCAGCTCTAATAGGGTTAGCTGAAAGTCATTGGCACTAACTGCATCGATAGGCTTAACTTTTAAAGTTTCTATGTCTGCTGTCCAATCGACGTTTGGTGCCCCATTTTTCCGTAATTTCGGCTCAATATGATTGATTAGATAGGTAAGCTCACGGTAGTCACCAAGTAAGTTGGCGGTTTGCTTCAGTATAGGCTGCCAATCAGGATTGAGCTCATCAGAGAAGCTTGCAAATGCTTTTATTGCAGCGCGTAAGCGGTTAATACCGATACGCAATTGCAAGGTGTGCTCATTGTCTGTGCTACCAGCGACGATGGCACTACTGTTCGGTAGGATTTGTAATAGACAGTTATGTACGGCGGCGCGGGCAAAGGCTGGCATGCTAGTTTTTTTATTGATATTTAGCTGGCTAAAGTCGGCGTTCATCGCTAGGCTATAGCGTTGTGCATTGATTAATAAACCGCCACGTTCGGCTTTGGTCACGGTGGATAAGCATAGTTTATAGCGCTTACACCAAGTTTTGGCTGTTGCAAATAAGAAATCTAAATCTCCTGATAACAGTTCAAACTCAATCTCTTGAATGGCATCTCGCTGGGTGTCATCGTTGCCATGGATGATGTCGCCATAATCGTATGCCATCTCGATACGGTTATCTGTTTTTTCATTATCATCATCTACCAGTACTCGCGTGATGCGCTCGACATCAGTAACATAGAGACGGGTGAGTTTTTTGGCCAGTTTTTTTAGCTTAAAACCCTCGAGAGCAGGGGCAACCGAGGTGTCTTTATAAATCGTCAAATCAGGCTTCAACTCGTTATGGTCGAGCATGGCTTGCACCAGCTCACTGTCCAATATGGCATTGTGCTCTAAACGTGCCGCAATCCCATCGCCACCCGCTTTGATGGTCTGTACCCAAGTATCTCCTTCTTTACGGATACGCAGGCCAATACTAGCCTGTGCAAGCTGCTGATCTGGTGTGTCGTAATAATGGGCTGCCAGTTGTGTTACTTGTGAAGATTTGACTTTTGCTTGACGCATGAGACCTTGTAACCGTGATTCTGGCACCAAAAACTTCAGCTCTATCTCTTGCATGATGGTTCCTTATTATTTTTATAAAAATAAATGTTTAGATATCTACCATCGTATGAGAGCGAACCATTAATGACAAGCGAAAGTTTTTTATGAATAAGTTGAGCTGATATTAGAGATGTACTTTCAATGAGGAATCATTATAATCAAAGCTAATTATTAAACAAAAGTAGGTCAAGGAATAATGGTTTTATAATGAAAATAAAAATGTTTTTATCTAATACCTCTACCATATCTCATAAAACTCCGGATTATAAAATAATGACGCAAGGCAATCAAAACAAGTCTGACACTCCTAAGACTTATTCAAGATTAACCACTAAAAGTGTATTATCAAAAGCTTATTCACAAGATTTGTTTCTACCCGCTGCTTTTTTGCCAGTAATGCTAGGATCTGTATTACTGATAAGTGGCTGTGATAAGGCTCCTGAATATGCAGAGAGTCGTGCTGATATGACAGAAGTGGTCACTGAAGAAGTTGCAGCAGCGACAGAAAGTGAAATGGTCGGCATGGTGTCCGATGTGGCAACTGATGATTTACAGGTGCAAAACCTATCGAACGGTAGCGAGCAAACGCTAGGCAGTCAGACAGCAGATATTCAAATCGCTGGTAAAAAGCTCTTGATAACTGCCAGTGCCAACTTCAAAGTCAAAGATGTGGTCAAGAGTAGCAATGCCATTGAGAGCTTGACGCGGCAACAAGGTGGCTATGTCGCGCTCAGCCATATTAATAATTATCCGGATGATAGACGCACCTTTGTGCAAGGTGATAAAAACATTACCATCACCACTTATACTCGCCAAGCGGACATGACGGTTCGCATACCTCGTGTCAATGTCAATAAGTTCTTAGACCAAGTACAGCAGCAAGTGGCATTTTTAAATGAGCAGCAGTTTAGTGCGCAAGACGTGACTCTCGATATTTACCGTGAACAGCTGGCCAGTCAGCTGAGTAGTGATATGGCAAGCGAGCTTAGCGCGGAGCGTTTAAACAGTAAGAATGACAAAGAGCAGACCAGCAATGTCGATGCTATCAGCGCCACGTATGCTGCGCGTCGTCAGCAAGAGCTGGCTAAGCTTGAGCAGCTAGCCATCGCTGATAAAGTTAAATACAGCAGTATTAGCCTCACTTTTAAGCAGCCAGATGTTAGCTATAAAGAAATCACAAAAAATCTAGACGTGCTGCTAGCGGCTGAGCGTCCAAGTTTTGGCGCTCAGGTGAGCGAGGCATTTCGAGAAGGCTGGGGGATACTGAGATCGTTTACACTTGGCCTGATACAACTGTGGTGGCTGCTCGTGCTTGGTGGGGTTTTTTATCTGATTTATAGGCTGATAAAAATGCTTTATCGTAAACGACTTAAAAATGAGCCGCGTCTAAAAAACATGAAGGGTGAGCGGATGGACAAAAAGCAAACACATCAATATTCAACAGATATAGAGAACAGTCGGGCAGAGATTAGTAATACCAAACCCAAAAAGTAAGATTAGCTGTGTCAAACTCGTTTAGTCTACAAGGCGTAGTACTTTCACTCATTTTCCTTGTCACTCTAATTTTTGTGAATGGTATAAGACTACTAATAACACCGACAGCGCCAATATTGACAGCACTGATAATAAACGCACTGATAATAAACGCCCTGATTAGAATTAATAAACTGGTCTTATTAGTGCCAAAATACAAGCCCATAAAAAAGCCGCCCTACATGATGTAGAGCGGCTTTTTTTATAGCTTATTCTTATAAAATGTACTTATAAGTGGTCGGTTATTAGAACTGGTTCATTGTGTTCTTGCCGCCGCCCGCTTTCAGTGCGTTGTCACCAGAGAAGATTTCTTTGTGATCATCGCCAAGGTCAGAACCAGCCATTGCTTGGTGCTTAACACAGTCGATGCCTTCACGGATTTCTTTACGTTGGACACCAGCTGCATAAGCAAGCATACCGTCTTCACCAAAGTAGCCTTTAGCAAGCTCATGCACGCTAAGCGCTGTAGTGTGGTAAGTCGGTAGGGTGATTAAGTGATGGAATACACCTGCTTCACGTGATGCGTCTTTTTGGAAGTTCTTAGCTGCTTCATCAGCTGCTGTATCAAGCTCAGTACCGTCGTAATCAGCACTCATCAAGTCATCTTTATTGTATTTAGAGATGTCTTTACCTGCTTCTTCCCACTCAGCGATAATTTGCTTACGGAAGTTTAGCGTCCAGTTAAATGATGGGCTGTTGTTATAAACAAGCTTGGCTTTTGGCTGTTGCTCTTTAATGCGATCAACCATCATTTTGATGTGTTCAACGTTTGGCGTAGGTGTTTCGATCCATAATAGATCTGCACCGTTTTCTAGCGCGGTTACACAGTCAAGTACCACACGGTCGACGTTGGTGTCTTCACGGAAGCTGTACAAGCCGTTTGGCATACGAACTGGACGTACCAGTTTGCCGTCATGCTTGAGTAGGCTATCGTTTTCGTTAGCATCTTCTAGAGAGACTTCTTCCATTTCGATGAAATCGATATATTTAGAAGCAAGATCGCCAGGCTCATTTGATACTGGAATTTTTTGCGTTAGTGATGCGCCTTCAGAGTCAGTACGGGCAACGATAACGCCGTCTTCAACACCTAGCTCTAAGAATGCATAACGCAGTGCGTTGATTTTTGCGATGTAGTCTTCATGTGGTACTGTAACTTTACCAGCTTGGTGACCACACTGTTTAGCATCAGATACTTGGTTTTCGATTTGTAGGGCACAAGCACCCGCTTCGATGATCTGTTTGGCCAATAGATACGTCGCTTCTTCGTTACCAAAACCAGCATCGATATCAGCAATGATTGGCACAACATGTGAATCAAAGTTTTCGATTTTTTCTAGAATAGCTTTCGTATCTTGACCCGCTTCTTCAGCTGCATTTAGCTCACGGAAGTAGTCGTTTAATACTTTAGCATCCGCTTGACGTAAGAAGGTGTAGATCTCTTCAACCAAACTCGCAACTGAGGTTTTTTCGTGCATAGATTGGTCAGGTAAAGGACCGAACTCAGAACGTAGCGCTGCTACCATCCAACCAGATAGGTAGATGTAAGTTTTAGAGGTAGTGCCAAAGTATTTTTTCTTAGCATACATGGTTTGCTGAGCGATAAAGCCATGCCAGGCACCTAAAGACTGGGTGTACTGAGAGGTATCGTTATCATAATCTTCCATGTCTTGACGCATGATTTTTGCAGTATACTTAGCGATATCTAAACCTGTTTTAAAACGGTTTTGTAACATCATACGTGCCGCATCGGTTTCACTGATATTTTCCCAGTTACCGTGTTTTTGCTTTAGTTCACGTACTAAATCGATCGCTGATTTATAAGTTGACATCTAAACTTCTCCATTGGTGATGAATAAATTAGTAAATTAAAGTAATTTAAATAATTTCCGTATATATAAAGATGCTGGCAGAGGTGAAAATTTGAGATAAAAGCCTCTTGCGTGAGCAATCCTTACTAAACTATAAGAAAATCGTCATAAAAGCAATAAAAACCTGTCGATTTGGTCAGCTTTTATCATTTGATCTGTCGTTTTGGGGGTAATTGGTTCTTTTTTAGGATTTGTTGGCCTATTAAAGCGCTTATTACCCTAAACAATGCTAGTGATTAATTCAAGCTCAAAGAGAAATAAGAGCCCTAAGTTAAATTTGCGCAAAGTTCAGTAATAGGGTTTATATTTCTATTTCAGCATAAAAATGCGATAAAATAGATACAATGCCAAGCCAGTCAAACTGATGATAATAGTCTTATATTAAGCAACGACTGACGAGCGCTTGCCAGTCACTATAGCTAGGTTACCTTAATTTATCTAATTTATGATAGTTATCTTTGGTATTTCTATTAATTATAGTATAGTAACAGCAAGGGTTTGAGGTGGGTTGTAGAGGTTATAAACAAAGGTTAATTAATATTTAATCCTTATTAAATGTAACAAATCCATTTATATGATTTAATCAATAACTATTGTATGGAAACGTTCTAAAAGCTAAAAACTGACTGTAAAGTAAGGTCCGTTGGTCAGCCTAGTGTTTTTGCTTTATTCGGTCGCGTACTTAAGAGTCGCCTGAAATTATAAATTTGCCTGAAATTAGAAAGTATTCTAAAAAGAGGCTTAAAGAGATGTTGATATGAATTTGCAACGTGTAGATCTAAACCTACTAGTACATTTAGATGTGTTATTAAGAGAGAAAAACGTAACACGTGCAGCTGAGCAGCTTGGAATCACTCAGCCTGCTATGAGCAATATTTTGCGCCGTTTGCGTAAGTTGTTTAATGATCCGTTGTTGGTGCGTTCATCTGAGGGTATGACGCCGACTGAACGTGCTTTAGAGTTGCAGCCACGAATCCGCGAAATATTGGCGGATTTGACCCAAGTATTAGAGCCGCGCACTGAATTTCGTCCTTATAGCACTTCGCGCGTTTTTCGTATCATGACCTCAGATTATGCTGAAGCGACCTTAGTACCAAAGCTGGTAAAAGCGCTAAGATCAGAGGCGCCGAACGTTATTTTAGATTTCTTGACGCCATCTGACGTTTCCTATCGCGATATGGAACAGGGGCGAGTAGATTTGGCGATTAATCGTTTTAATGAAATCCCGCAAAGCTTCCATCAGGTGTTGGTATGGCGCGATACGTTTAGTTGTTTATTGTCTTCTGAAAGCCCTTATGCCAATCGTTTTAATCTAAAAAACTATCTAAAAGCGCAACACGTTTGGGTCTCTAAAACAGGTATGGGCGTGGGATTTGGGGTCAATCCAGAAAAATCTGGCGGCTTAGGTTCTATCGATCAAGCCCTGCAGCGCTTAGGTCAAAAGCGTCAAATTAGTGTTTTTACCCGTCATTATCAAATGCCTGCGATGCTCGCTGCTAATAAAGATTTGGTTGCAACATTGCCGACCCGTGTGGCAAAAATGCAAGCCAATAACGACAGCATTATTATGGAAGAGCCACCTTTCTTTATCCCTGAGTTTGAGTTGACGATGGCGTGGTCGCCTTTATTGCAGCATCATCCAGCCCATCGTTGGTTGCGTCAACTTATCATGCATGTGGCCCGTCAAATCGTCGATGAAGAAGAGAATCCACCGCAAGAGATTCCGATTATTAATCACTTGTTTTAACTGTTTTAATGTATATTTTATTTAATACCCACTAAACCAGCCGCTGCGCTGGTTTTTTATTTGTTTGATTTTGAAATGAATTTCATCTTTATGCCAAACCTAGAAAGTACGATTAGCGACTTCAAACTCGTTTATAGTCAGTGAAACGTAAAATCGATACATCACGTACTGCAGGTACCGTTTTTTCTTGCTTGCTGTGCCTACGCAGACAGAGGCTACAAAAAAACCATACCCGCAGTATCGTAGTGTTTTTGAAGTATTTTTTAACTATAGTCTACAAGGCGTAGTACTTACACTCGTTTTCCCTACTATTCTAATTTTTGTGAATGGTTTATTTATAAGGGTGTCACATTCTTAACATCTTAAGCACACTTCTTTATAACTTGTAAAAACTATCGGCTGGGCATTTTGTTATGATAATTGAACGTTAAGAAAAAAAACAACTGAAATAAGCATTGTTAAGTTATACGTCACTATTATCATTTTCAATACTTTTAAATTATTCGTATAAATCTCAATATAGCTGTCCATTAATAATTAGCTGTCCATTAATAATCAGCGGCTCTCTAGATAGCTATTACCTTAACAGCAATTTTCATTCAATAAATCAATAATAAATAAACAAGGATAATTATCATGGCAGATATTACCACTGTAAACCCAGCGACGGGTAAAGACATTAAAGACTATCGCTATATGAGCAATGATGAAGTCAATAAAATCATTGATGCGTCTCACAAGGCATTTTCAGAATGGCGTTTAGTAAGCCCTGAAGAGCGTGCTAAAGTGATTACTTCTATTGGCGACACACTGATAAAGTATAAAGATGAATTGGCAAAACTGATGACCGAAGAGCGTGGTAAAACGTTAGCGGCCAGCTTAGGTGAAGTTGATTTATGTAAAGGTATTTGCGATTTCACTGCCAGTGAAGGCGCTGCTGCTCTGGCGAGTGATGAACGCGATATCGAGGGTATTAAGCAAGGTCTTATCAGTTACGATCCTATCGGTATTATCTATGGTATCCAACCATGGAACTTCCCCGCTTACCAGGTATTTCGCTATACCATTGCCAATTTAATGGCAGGTAACAGTATTTTGCTTAAGCACGCCTCTAACGTGACAGGTTCAGGCTTATTGATTGAAAAAATCATGCATGAGTCTGACCTACCAAATGATTTGTTCCGCGCATTAATTATCAGTCATGACCAATCTGAAAAAGTGATTGAACATGAAAAAGTACGCGGCGTCACACTAACCGGTAGTGATGTGGCGGGTCGCGTTGTAGCTCAACAGGCGGCTAAAGCGTTGAAAAAGACCGTCATGGAACTTGGTTCTAACGATGCGTTTATCGTATTAGAAGACGCCGACTTAGACTTGGCAGCGGCAACCTGTGCCCATGCACGCTTATACAATAATGGTGAAACTTGTATCGCCGCCAAACGGTTTGTCGTCGTCGATAGTGTTTATGACAAATTCCGCGATCTCGTTATTGAAAAATTCAATAACTACAAAGTAGGCGACCCAATGGACGACTCTACTGACGTCGGTCCCATGTCAAGTATCAAGCAGCGTGATGATTTGAATAAACAAGTTCAAGAAAGTGTGGATAAAGGCGCAACGATTACTTTAGGCGGGGAGGTTTCTGATAAGCCTGGTGCTTTTTATCCACCGACTATTTTGGAGAATATCACTCCAGAACAGCCTGCTTATAAAGACGAGCTATTCGGTCCAGTTGCCTCGCTTATTCGCGCCAAAGACCAAGATGATGCGTTCAGAATTGCCAACGACAGTCGTTATGGGCTAGGTGGTGCTATCTTCTCAAAAGATGAAGAGAAAGCCATTAAACTGGCTCAGCAGCACTTCGATACCGGTATGGTTTATATCAATGGCTATGATTTGGTCAATCCAGGTTTACCGTTTGGCGGTGTTAAAGACTCAGGTTACGGCCGTGAACATGGTGGCTTCGGTATAAAAGAGTTTGTAAATATCAAAGCAGTACATGTGGTTGGCAAAAAACCTGCTTAGTTTTAAATTATTTTAACAGCTTAATTTTAAATATCCCGTTACTCAGTAGCGGGATATTTTTTTTGCTATGAATCATCAGTGCTATAAATTATCAATCACGTTATTTGAGCGCATAAAAAAGCAGAACCAGTTATGGTTCTGCTTTTTTATCAAACGGAAAGTTATGGGTGAAATAGTTATGTTTAAAACTTAATTATTTAGCCATAGCTTTAAAGGTAAGGCTGGTAAATGGCTGGATTTATTATTAATGCCATCGTTCAAACTGATAACACCTTTAGCAATCAGTAATATCGTCCAAGGTAGCAGTTGGTGTTCGAGCTTTTGTACGCGTGATTGTAAGCCATCCACTGTATCTTTAACGCCAACCGTTAATACAGCTTGGGTTAAAACTGCGCCAGCATCGAGCTCAGCGGTGACCACATGAATACTACAACCATGATGACGCTCGCCCGCTTGTATGGCACGCTGGTGCGTATTAAGCCCTTTATAAGCAGGTAGCAGCGACGGATGCAGATTGATCATCGGTGCTGGTGCATTATTGATAAATGATCCGCTCAATACCCGCATAAATCCGGCCAAGGCAATCAAGTCAGGTTGCCATGATTTTAACTGCTCATTAGCGTGGCTCTCAAAAGTTTTAATCCCCATACGTTTGCCGCTATCGGTATGTGAGAGCAGGGCAACAGGGATATTTGCTTGCTCAGCGCGTTTAATCGCATAGGCATCTTCACGGTTACTAATGATACCGACAATCTCAATCGGTAGCGCGCCTGCTTGCATCGCATCGATCAATACTTGCAGGTTACTACCACTACCAGATACCAAGACAGCAATGCGCAATGGCTTACGGGCTTGGCTGATAGGTTCAACTGAGACAGTATCAACGGATATTGGTAATACATCTGACATTTCTGACATTAACGGTACACCACGGCGTCCGCTTCGCGGCTGACCATTTCACCCATTTGCCACGCATTTTCGCCTGCATCATTTAAGATTTTTATAGCCGTTTCGGCTTTATCTTTAGGAACCACGATGACAAAACCAACGCCGCAGTTAAAGGTACGGTACATCTCGCTTTGCTCAATATTACCTTGGGTTTGTAACCACGTAAATAGCTCTGAGAACTGCCAGCTATTGGCATCGATACTCGCCGCTAGATTATCTGGTAATACACGCGGTAAGTTATCCGTTAAGCCGCCACCAGTGATATGTGACATCGCATGTAGAGCTGAGCTACCGAGGGCGTCTTGTAGTGCTTTGATGGCTTTAACATAGATACGTGTCGGTGCCATTAGGGCATCTTGAATAGGTTGACCGTCTAATTGCTCATTGCTGGTAGTGACATCAATGCCGCTGACTTCAATGACTTTACGAACCAATGAATAACCGTTAGAATGCGCACCACTGGAAGCTAGGGCAATCAATACATCGCCTTCTGCGACATTTTCACCAGTGATTACCTCGCTCTCTTCAACGACGCCTACGCAGAACCCAGCCAAGTCATAATCGTCATCTTGATACATACCGGGCATCTCAGCCGTTTCGCCACCGATCAGTGCGCAATTTGATAGCTTACAGCCTTCGCCAATACCAGTAACGACCGTGGCCGCCACATCAACATCAAGCTTGCCTGTTGCATAGTAATCTAAGAAAAATAAAGGTTCTGCACCGCAGACCAATAAATCGTTGACGCACATGGCAACCAAATCGATACCGATGGTGTCATGGCGATTCAGTTGCAAGGCCAGTTTAAGCTTGGTGCCTACGCCGTCAGTACCCGAAACTAATAAGGGTGAGGTGTAACCAGTCGGAATACGACAAAGCGCCCCAAAACCGCCAAGTCCACCCACAACTTCAGAGCGTGAAGTGGCTTTTGCCACGGATTTGATACGTTGAACCAACGCATCGCCAGCATCAATATCAACGCCTGCATCTTTGTAGCTTAAAGAAGGCTTATTACTCATGGTCATCTCACAAATTTTATAGGAATGAAGGTCAGTCAGTAGAAAAGCGAATCGGTCGTGTGAATTTCGTAGATTGTGCGCGCATTATACCCAAAAATGCCCCACACTCGCAAAGCAACTTGCTGTTATTTGCTCGATAATTGGCTGATATTTAATGTAGGCTGATGATAAAGGGTCAATAAAAAATTAAGAAACAAAAAATGACGGCTTTTTTATTTTACTCTGCAATAATAGAACGCTAAATTTATTGTCAATAACTGTTCGCTGTTATAAGCTTACTGCTTAACGCATGTTACAACATGGACTAAGCGCACCACTATTTTAAATCAGCCTAACCAAGGATTACTTGTCATGATGAAACAACCAATAGATCCTTTTTTTCGGCGTTTATTTATTGTCGTTACTATCATTGTGGCGGTGTTCTTGTTGTATTTAATGATGCCGGTCATTGTGCCGTTTGTCTTTGCTTTTGTGCTGGCGTATTTATTTAATCCACTGGTAAAGCGTCTGTCTAAATATATCAAACGCTGGATGGCGATTATTATCGTCTACTCGACGATTACTTTGGGGATGGTGCTGCTACTTTGGTGGCTAGTACCGACGCTGTGGCATCAGCTGCAAGCTGCATGGGATTATTTGCCCAAGGTTTTAAATTGGTATAATCAAGTCGTGCGAGAATGGTTCACCAACAACAGTCGCATTCGTCTACCTGAACTAAAAGCCAAAGGGTTTTCTGAGAGCTTAGTCGACTATATGCAGGCGAATTATAAGTTTGCCGATGCCAGCACGATGATGAGTCAAATACTTGTCTCGAGTATGAATTTCATCAACAATGCTGGACTCATTGTATTGGTTCCTATTTTGACCTTTTATTTCTTGTTTAACTGGGATCAACGCCTACAAACATGGAAGGTAGCGATACCAGAGCCTTATTGTGAAAAAGTAGTGGCCATCGCTCAAGAATGCGATCGTGCATTGATGGCATTTATTAAAGGTCAGCTATTAGTGATGGTATTATTGGGTGCCATTTATGCCGTGCAGCTCCAGCTTATCGGACTTGAGCTTGGGCTTATCATTGGCATGGTGGCTGGTATTGCCAGCTTCGTCCCATATTTGGGCTTCGGTATCGGCTTTATTGCGGCGATTACTGCTTGCCTATTCCAATTTGGCTTAGACTGGACACATTTATCATTGATTGTTGGCGCGTTTTTGGTTGGTCAAGCCGCAGAAGGCTATATCCTACAACCTTTACTATTAGGTGATAAGATTGGACTGTCGCCGTTATGGGTCATCTTTGCGGTGTTGGCAGGGGCAAGTTTGCTAGGTTTCGTCGGTATGCTTATTGCGCTGCCTGTGTCTGCTGTCATCAACGTTTTATTCCGTCACCTGTATGCTTATTACCAATCCACGGATTTTTATAAAGGCCGGAAACAGTTTGCTTTATTTGATAAACAATAATGAGGTTATATTACCCAAGGATAGAAATGTATTAGGTGGGAAGGCTGTTTTACGGTGCAAGGCACTGTTGATAAATGATAATTGATTGGGCTTAATGGGTAAAAGACTTGTCAGTCATTTTGCAAATATGTTATATATAGGCGCAGTAATAACGGTATTTGCCGTTACTAGGTTGGCTTTGATAAAAGCGAGTTTTGCCAAAGCCGGTTTAAAAATATTAGTCGTTTATCCTTTTTTATGGCACTTTTTATTACCCTACTTATTACCCCATGCAAAACGAGTTGATGATTCATGGCAGAAGCACAGCTAAGTCTCAATCTGGATATTAAGCACGATGCAAGTCTCAGTGACTTTGCCGGTCCAGGTTGGATGTCTATTATTGATGCAGTGCGGCAGCTACATGTCGGCCTGATTGGTCAGCTGTACCTATTTGGCAGTCCTGCTACAGGCAAGTCGCACTTATTATCCGCTATTTGTGAGTCGTTTATCGAGATGGACAAGTCGGCGATTTGTTTGTCACTGAATGAGCTGATTCATACCGATGTCAATGTGCTTTCTTCTTTAGAGAATTTCTCATTGATTGCTATTGATGACTTAGAAGTGATCGAGCAAAACAGCCAATGGCAAGAAGCATTATTTCATCTGATCAATCGCAGCCGTGAAGGCCAGCGCCAGCTATTATTTGCTGCCAATAAGCCTGCATCCGAACTGCCGTTTCAGTTGAGAGACTTGCTGACACGTTTGGCACAAGCGCCTTCGTTTAAAGTGCCTACAGGTCACGATTTGGCAGATCGTCAAGCCTTATTGCAGTCCATATTACGCAGACGTGGTTGGCAGTTTGATGAACGTATTATCAGTTATTTACTCACTGAAGGGCCGCATCGTATCGGTGCGATGATGGAAGTGCTCAATTACATTCAACCGATGTTTTCAAACCTTGGCCGTAGTAATATATCTAAAGCAGTGATAAGCGATGCTTTGCGTACGATTGATGAGCAGACACTCGCCGCAGAGCTGGCTGATATTGCCCAAGAGACGCAAGTAGACAACGATGCTGCTGATCAAGATCAGCATACCCATCATACAATGCCGCTTGATTTTTAGCATTAAGCACACGAATATCTCTATCCGAAACGTTTTTACTATTAATGGAACCACTTATGAAATTGAATGCTTCTTTGCTAAAAAAATTGTCTATCAGCGCTTTGCTCATTGGTGCGGGCGCCGTTTCTACGTTGTCACAAGCAGCGGTGACTTTATTGGTTGATGACCATATCAAAGTCACCGCAATCAATGGTCAAGAGCTTACGCAAAGCCTCTTTCAGCCTTTAACCAAAAGTTTCACATTACAGCCTGGCAAACATGTGATTACCGCTAAGTATGATCGTCTATATAAATTGCGCCGCGATGATCACGACTATTTGCGCTCAGGGAATATCAGCGTCGCCGCTGAAATGGTAGACAATCAAACCTATCGCTTAACCATGCCAAACCAACCAGAAGAGTACGCAGCAGCCAAAGAATATGCTGAGCGTCCAACACTCGCGGTACAACAGAACAATACCGTTATTGCCAGCCAAGAAAGTGTTGGGGGTAGCGATGGCGGTTTATTCTCAGGGCTAGGCAAAGCACTAGGTGGGGCATTTGGTGGCGGTGATGCTGAGCTACAAAACCAGCGTGCTATTGCGGCACTAGATAAGCCAGAAGCAAGCACTCAAAGTAACGTTGATACCGGTACAGTCACTGCGGTTAAGCAAACGACAAGCGTTGCTTCATCTACCAATACCTTAGATCAATTTATGCAACTTTGGCTACAAGCAACACCTGCTGAGCGTGAGAAAATGCGTCAGTGGATTCAAAAATAAATAGGCATTAGTAACGTATTAGCAAAATAAAAAAGCACCTAATTTAGGTGCTTTTTTATTACTCAAAATTTATTTTTTCTATAGTCAGTGAGAAGTAATATCGCTACATCACGTACTGCAGGTACCGTTTTTTCTTGCTTGCTGTGCCTACGCAGACAGAGGCTGCAAAAAAACTATACCCGCAGTATCGTAGCGTTTTTAAAGTATTTAACTATATATTGTTTTAAACAGAAATTGTTAGCCTAAAAAAGCGTTGTACATCCAAACCAGCTTTTCTTGCTCTTGCACGTAAGCATCAACGAGATCCGCTGAACCTTGGTCATCGGCATCGCTTGCTAGTGCCGACACTTGGCGCTGTTCTTGGATAAGTACCTGTAGGCCAGTTACCACACCTTTGACGCAAGTGGTGCCATCTTTAACGTTTTTATCTTCTTCAATGCTTGTATGCTGAGCAAAGTCGCTATAGGCGTGTAGTGGTGTGCCGCCTAAGGTTAAAATACGTTCAGCGATTTCATCAATTTGTATTTGTAGGGCAGTATATAGCTCTTCAAACTGTGGATGCAAAGTAAAGAAGTGCTCGCCTTTAACGTTCCAATGATAGCCACGAACGTTGATATAAAACATATGGTAGCTTGATAACAGGCTATTTAACTTCTCAATTACTTCGCTCATGTCTGCTTTTTCTAGACCGATTTGGTTGGTCACATTGTTAGTATTACTCATAATATTATCCTTATAGTGTGAGTGTTCATTGACTCTATCATATATAGTCAATCCACGATAAAAGAGTACAGTGTCAACCTCGATTGAAGTATGACATATACCTCTGCACTCGGCTGCCTTGACCCTCTTTTAAATTGAATCAACAATACTAAAAAAGGTTGAATCTAAATATGCTTTGTTCTTATTTCAGTAGATGAATCTCATATTTAGAGCTTAATATTTTTTAGTATTCAATATTTTGTCTGTTGATGCTTATTATAATAGCAAAGTAGCAGTGATAAGTTAAATTCAATAAATGTAATTTTATGATTGATTTATTGAAACTACTAATTCATCGATGCTACTCATTTATTGATACTATCCATATCTACGTTATAAGGTTTATGCGGGAGGTTGTAAGTTTTCAGGGTTCAGACCTTTTACCGCAATGACTTCTTCTAGATGTTGGCGTACCGTATCGATAGGGAATTTTTGCGCTTTTAAGCGTTTAGGGATGATTTGACTGCCTTGTTGACCCTTCATTTCAAACATCATAAAAATATAATCGTCCGTCTCATCCCAACTTTTGACCGCGCTCCAAGGAATCACTGCTTGCTGGGTTTGACCCGCGCGCATTTGCATCCCGCGCATCTGATTGCTATTAAACATATCTGGCTGATTGACCGGCATGGCCATGACCAAACCATGCTTTTGCACCCCAAGCTTCATTTGACGCATCTCATCGGGCATTTCTTGTTCAGCGACTTGTTTTTCAAACTCTCTTTTGACATACCATTTAAAGCCAAGGGTACGAACCAGTAGATAAACCACCACTGCTACCAGCATCAACCAAAAAATAATGGTCGAGTAGCCGGTGACAAAGACCAGCCCTGCAATTGCCAGTATCACAACCACCGCCATAATAATCCATTCTTTGGTCTTGAAGCTGGATAGACCAAATGATGGGCTGGCACTGGCAAACAGTTCATACTGTGCTTGGTGAAATTCAGCCTCGGTCAGGTTTAAGGCGACAGGTTGTAGGGTGTAGGGGTACAGGGCCATAAAGGTTTCTCAAATACTTGTATTAAAAGCGTTAGGTTTAATCGTTAAAGCAAAGCAGCAAAGCTGTACTCGGCTAGAAGTGAAATAAAGGTATGCGCTTATCTTACCGAAAAGCGCTCTTAAATGAAACATATAAGCCACTCTGTTCTCTGATAGAGTTCATATTATTACGATTAAGGGAGATAGAAAAGCATTACAAGTACTCGTGACACACCAGAGCAGATCGTTAAGCTAAAAATAGCGTGTCACCAATCATGGATATTATGGCGCAGTGAGTGATGTCTTCATCAAAAAATGAGCGAAAATTAATTAAAAAATGAGTGAAACCTACCCAAAGTCTGGCCAAAACATGGTCAAATCTGCTGGGTCTTGGTATTATAGCGTCCACAACATATTCTCATGACCAACACAGCGTCATAGCTGAGCTTTATCACATGACATTTATCACGACGTCATAAAGCTCAGCTAACCAATTGACGATTTTATTTTTGAACCTTTTATCCACTTTAGCGTTACAGGCAACTATTATGATTGATCCAAAACTCTTACGCGGCGATTTAAGTGATTTACAACAGCAGTTGGCCACTCGTGGTTATGCGCTTGATCTGGCATTCTGGCAAACGGTTGAGTCCGAGCGTAAATCCTTACAAGTCAAAACTGAAGAGTTGCAATCGCGCCGTAATGCAGGGGCTAAGCAAGTAGGTGCACTAAAAAAATCAGGCGAAGATGCCAGTGAGCTATTGGCTGAAATGCAAAATGTCAGCGGAGAAATTAAGGTGGCTGAAGACGAGCTGCGTACTCTGCAAGAGCGTATCACTCAAGCGGCATTACAGATTCCAAATATTCCAGCAACAGACGTACCCGTTGGTACCTCAGAAGACGACAATGTGGAAGTACACAAATGGGGTACACCGCGCGAGTTTGATTTTGAGGTTCAAGACCATACGCATATCGGTGAAACGCTGGGTATGCTCGACTTTGAAGCCGCCGCCAAGCTTACGGGCAGTCGCTTTAACGTGTTAAAAGGGCAACTTGCGCAAATGCACCGCGCCTTAATTCAGTTTATGCTAAATACTCATACCATTAAGTACGGCTATACTGAAACCTATGTCCCTTATATCGTTAATAGTGAGAGCTTAAAAGGGACGGGTCAGCTGCCGAAGTTTGAAGATGATTTGTTTAAACTAACCAATCATACCAATAATGAAGGCACTGATTTTTATCTGATTCCAACCGCCGAAGTACCGATGACCAATTTGGTGCGCGGTGAGCGTTTAGATATTAAAGAGTTACCGTTAAAATTTACCGCGCATACACCCTGTTTCCGTAGTGAGGCGGGTTCGCACGGCCGTGATACCCGCGGTCTAATTCGTCAGCATCAGTTTGAAAAAGTTGAGATGGTCAATATTGCTACTGCTGAGCAATCTGATGATTTGCTTGAGGCGATGACTGGACAAGCAGAATATGTCTTGCAGCAGCTAAATCTGCCGTATCGTACGGTAAAATTATGCACTGGCGATATGGGCTTTGCTGCGCAAAAGACTTACGATATCGAAGTGTGGTTGCCAAGCCAAGAGACTTACCGTGAAATCTCAAGCTGCTCAAACTGTGGCGATTTCCAAGCACGCCGTATGGGCACACGCGTCAAAGACGGCAAGCAAACCAGCCTAGCACATACGCTAAATGGTTCAGGCTTGGCGGTCGGCCGTACTTTATTGGCTGTGATGGAAAACCATCAAAATGCGGATGGCAGTATTACGATTCCAGAAGTATTACGTCCGTTTATGGGCGGTGTCGAGGCAATTACTGTTTAATAGAAATTTAGCCGTATGAACAGCGAGTCGCTAGGTTGACTCGCAGTTTATTTATAGCCCCCTATGATTGTTTATCATTTAACAAAACTGATATGAATGATTGTTAAATACAAACGCTTCTGTCAGCGCATTTTTGGCTTGCTTCATAGCAAATATGTTAATATTACATTTTGATTTTATAGCCTATCTATTGAAGATGCCTAGCGCGTTTTTGATGGATGACCCTCTGAGTAAACTCTCCTCTTATGCTCCATACCTCTCTTTCGAATATTAGGACACTCTATGCCAGCTCCAATTAGCGAACGTAAATTAGCCAATGCCATCCGTGTACTGTCGTTTGATGCGGTTCAAAAAGCCAACTCCGGACATCCAGGCGCACCGATGGGTATGGCGGATATTGCCGAAGTGTTGTGGCGCAAGTTTTTAAAGCACAATCCTGCTGACCCGCAGTGGCATAACCGCGACCGCTTTGTACTATCAAACGGTCATGGCTCGATGTTGATTTATTCATTGTTACATTTATCTGGCTATGATGTCAGCGTCGATGACCTAAAAGGCTTTCGTCAATTGCATTCGAAAACCCCTGGTCATCCTGAGCTTGGCTATACCCCTGGTATTGAAACCACCACTGGTCCACTAGGACAAGGTATTGCCAACGCCGTTGGTTTTGCAATTGCAGAAAAAACGCTGGCAGCGCAGTTTAACCGTGACGGTCATAACGTCGTTGATCATCATACTTATGCGTTCTTAGGTGATGGCTGCTTGATGGAAGGTATCAGCCATGAAGTTTGCTCGCTAGCAGGTACGCTAGGTCTTGGCAAACTAGTGTTCTTTTATGATGACAACGGTATTTCAATCGATGGCGACGTCGACGGCTGGTTCACGGATGACACGCAAGCGCGTTTTGAAGCGTACGGCTGGCAAGTGATTAAGGTTGATGGTCATGATGCCGATGCTATTACGCAGGCCACTGAACAAGCGATTAAAGAAACCACTAAGCCAAGTCTTATTATTTGTAAAACGACGATTGGCGCTGGTAGTCCAAACAAGCAAGGTCTAGCAGCCAGCCATGGCGCGCCACTTGGTGATGATGAAATCGCCTTAACTCGCGATGCGTTATCTTGGAAGCATGCACCATTTGAATTAGATGATGAAATCTATGAAGCGTGGGATGCTAAAATCAAAGGTGACGTCCAACAGAAGAACTGGGATGCAGATTTTGACGCTTATAAAAAGGCGTATCCAGAACTGGCAGCTGAGCTATTACGCCGTTTAAACGGTGAATTACCTGCGGACTTTGACAAGCAAGCCCAAGACTATATTCAGCAAACTCAAGATCAAGGCGGCGATGTCGCTAGCCGTAAAGCCAGTCAAAATGCGATTAATACCTTGCAGCCATTATTGCCTGAATTGATGGGTGGTTCAGCGGATCTTGCTGGCTCAAACCTCACGCTATTTAAAGGTGCTAAAGGCATCGAAAAAGATGCTGACGGCAACTACATTTACTATGGCGTGCGTGAGTTCGGTATGACTGCGATTGCTAATGGTATCGCACTGCATGGCGGTTTTATCCCCTACGTGGCAACGTTCCTGATGTTTATGGAGTATGCACGTAACGCCGTCCGTATGGGCGCACTCATGAAGCAGCGTATCATTCATGTTTATACCCATGACTCTATCGGTCTGGGTGAAGACGGCCCAACCCATCAGCCAGTTGAGCAATTGACTAGCCTGCGTACCACGCCGAATCTACGTACATGGCGTCCGTGTGATGCGACCGAATCTGCCAGTGCTTGGGTTGAAGCGATTAAGTCTGAACACAATCCATCAGCGTTAATCTTTAGCCGTCAAAGCTTGCCACATCAAGCACGTGATAGCGAGCAAGTCGCGAACATCACCAAAGGCGGTTATGTACTGGCAAAAGAAAAAGGCGAGCTACAAGCAATCATCATCGCCACTGGTTCAGAAGTTGGACTAGCCATGCAAGCGTATCAAACGCTTAGCCAAAATGGCGTTGGCGTGCGTGTGGTTTCTATGCCATGTGCTGAAATCTTTGTAGAGCAAGATGCTAGCTACCGCGAAGCGGTATTGCCAGCCAATATCCGCGCCCGCGTAGCTGTAGAAGCGGCGCATGTAGATTACTGGTTTAAGTTCGTCGGTCTTGATGGCAAAGTCATCGGTATGAGCGCTTATGGTGAATCAGCGCCAGCAGATGAGCTGTATAAAGAGTTCGGCATTACCACTGAAGCTGTGGTTGATGCGGTGAATAGTTTGGTTTAATTAAACCAGCTGTTTAGATAATAAAAAAGAGTTGCTAGATTCCTAGCAACTCTTTTTTATTGGGTTTTTTAAGCTATTCAAAACTAATTAGCAGCAATCAGCTTCCCTGATATCTCAAGAGGTATGATATTGTTGATGATTTTTGGAAAAGCAGTAACTCCGTAATTATATCTATCAACCATGCCGGTAGCGCGGAACTTCAAAACAGGTTTAGAGGTGACAGGATCCTTTTCGACATCCGATAGCTTTACTCTAACGGTTAAGGGTTTGGTTTGACCTAAGACGGTAAAGTCACCGGTTACATTCGCTTCTTTGGGATTAATCATGCTGACTTTTTTGGAAACAAAAGTCATCGTCGGATATTGCTGAGTATTCAGCAGCGCCTTCCGACGCAAAAAGGCGTCTCGTAGACTGCGATCTGTATCAATACTATCGGTATAAACGGTAAAGTTAATGGTCGTACTTGCTGGTTTTTTTACATCATAATGGATAGTGCCATTTACTTTATTAAACCTACCATCGGTAGTGGCTTTACCTAGATAATTGACTTCAAAATTCACGTTGGTTTTTGGTACGTCCAACTTCCATTTTTGTGGCGTTGTACTAGCGGCCAGACTCATTACTGGTAGTGATAATAATAGGTAGGTGCTTAGCGTTATTTTGAGCCAAGAAGTGGTGCGTGTATTCATAGGTACAATCCAGATGGTAATAATCACTTTATCGTTATTTGAAGTGGGTTATGAGAATTTGTCGTTTTTTAAGCAATAAATAATAAGTAGATAGCTTACTACAACTATCTTATTTCAATGTATTATTAAAGTCGTGATTAAATGACATGCCCTAAATAAAATAAATATGTTGTGACGCGAGACAGGTATAAGTTTTTCTGGCTTGTTATGCCTATATCGATAGGGACTGTAAAACTTATGTTTTAAACGTAAGCGTCTCAGTCCCGCTGTATCTCTCTTGTATTTATGCAACCACTGACTTTTTATGGCTATGATTTGCCTTAATAAGGTCGGCAATTTTTTCAGCAATCATAATCGTTGGTGCATTGGTATTGGCACTAATCAATGTCGGCATAACTGACGCATCAATGACTCGTAGCCCATTTACCCCACGTACTTTTAATTCTAAATCGACCACTGAATCGCTATCTGAACCCATGCGGCAAGTGCCAATTGGATGGTAGATAGTATCTGACTTATTGCGAATATAGCCAAGCATGCCGTCTTTTTCGATATAAGGAGCAGGGTAGTCCTCGGTAATATATTTGGCCATTGGTGATTCTTGCATGATTGCTCGCGCCCGCTCCGCGCCTGCTACCATATACTCTACATCTTTGGGGTCAGAGAGGTAGTTTGGATCTATCAATACTGTGTCTGAGGGGTTGGCAGAATCGAGCCTGACCGTACCGCGACTTTCAGGACGTAAATAGCAGCTGTGACATGAGACAGCAAAGCCGCGCCTGAGATCACGACCGTGTTCGATCACGCGAGAGATTACAAAATGCAATTGGGTGTTTGGCCATTCTTTTGGAGCGTCACCAACGCTATAGAATGCGCCTGCTTCAGCATAGTTAGAAGACAAGAGGCCTGTACCGTCCTTTCTCCACTGTCGAATACCCTTGGTCAGCGTTGAAATGGTCGCCATGCCAATACCAATAACATCAGTAGTATTAACCTCGTAATCAAATACTACATCCAAATGGTCTTGTAGATTACCGCCAACTTCGGGCGCATCTACCAATACATCGATGCCGTGTGACTGTAAATGCTCAGCAGGGCCGATACCTGATAGCATCAGAACTTTGGGTGAACCAAACGTGCCACCTGATAATATCACTTCATGACGTGCCATGACTGTATGTTCGACACCGTCTTTTTCATACGCTACGCCCGTTGCCTGCTTGTCTTCAAAGATGACGCGGTTGGCTTGCGCATGGGTAACGACCGTCAGATTTGATCGACTTTGCACAGGATGTAGGTAAGCGGCAGCGGCAGAGCAGCGCTGGCCTTGTTTTTCGCCATGAAAGTGGGTGACTTGATACAGTCCTGCACCGTCTTGCTTGGCGCCATTAAAGTCTTCATTGTGGTCAAGACCATTGGCAATGGCCGCTTCGACAAATGCTTTTGAGATGTCGCGTGGGCTGAGTAATTCACTGACATGCGAAGGTCCGCTATCGCCATGTAGTTCATCGCTACCATGGACATTGTTCTCGGCTTTGATAAAGTAGGGAAGCACATCGTCAAAACCCCAGCCTTCGCAGCCTTGCTCCACCCAGCGCTCATAATCTAACGCACTACCACGGGTGTAAATCATGGCATTGATGGCAGAGGAGCCACCTAAACATTGCCCTCGTGGTTGAAAGCCACGACGATTGTTTAAGTGCGTTTGTGGAGTAGTATGAAAGCACCAATTATTTAATTTCAGTGGTTTACCTGGAACCATAAGAATCAGTCCAGCAGGTACGCGAACCGCAAGGTCTTTACCTTCGCCGCCGTATTCTAATAAACAAACACTGATATCTGGGTTTTCTGTTAGACGGCTGGCAAGCACACATCCTGCTGAACCACCACCAACGATGACGTAATCAAAATTTCCATCAAATTCCATTTTATATTCCCTGTTGCATCCATGCTGATTAAAATATTTATGTTAAAACAGACTTATCAAAATAAGTGACGTCTTACAGTATCTATTATTTCACTGAAATAATATAGTCCGTTCAATATAAAGCAGATGTACCGGGAATGGAAATTATGGGGCTAATTTTTTCAGCCTCGTTATGTAGGCAGTTCTAAATAAGAGCGATACGATTGTAATAAAGTAAATAGCCACGTACTACTGTTATAAATTTTTCTTGCTTGCTGTTCGCAAGCGTGACAGAGGCTGCGTAAAATTTACTCCAATAGTACTAATATAGGTTTTAAAGTGAATCAACTGTAGTATGTACAATTGGAAGAATTCAGCTTAGTCCCGTCTATACCGAGCAAACATCTGAGCGTACGATAAAGCGTTTGCCTTCGGGTATCTCTAGCGAAAAACTGGCACCGCGTCCATTGACCACATCAATGGTCAAATCAGTATGTTGCCAGAGTTTATGTTGCGCTTTGCCCATATAAAACGGACAGCCGACTAGCTCGCCGACAAGGACATCTTGACCGCCAACTTTAAATTCGCCTAACGGATAACACATCGGAGAGCTACCATCACAGCAGCCGCCTGATTGGTGAAACATCAGCTCGCCATGTTTAGATTTTAAAAGCTCAATAAGGTCTTTACAGGATTCTGTCGCGGTAATTTTCATCATTTATTCCTTTTAAAATTATTTATAAAAAAATGCAACCTACCTTTTGATAGATTGCATTGATTTACCTAAAGTGATTTTGCTACCTTAGATTAAAAGAAACCCATCTTTTTTGGACTATAAGATACCAGCATGTTTTTGGTTTGCTGATAATGGTCAAGCATCATTAGATGGTTTTCACGACCAATACCCGATTGCTTATAACCACCGAAGGCGGCATGTGACGGATAGAGATGATAACAGTTGGTCCAAACGCGACCAGCTTGGATGCCACGGCCGAAACGGTAGGCTTTGTGAATGCTACGAGTCCATACGCCTGCACCCAGACCATATAGCGTGTCATTAGCAATCTGCATGGCTTCTTCATCATCTTTAAAAGTGGTGACAGCAAGTACAGGTCCGAAGATTTCTTCTTGGAACACGCGCATGTCATTGGTGCCTTCAAAGATAGTTGGTTTGACATAGTAACCATCTGATAGGTCGCCGTCGTGTTTGGCTTGGTCGCCGCCAACCAGAACTTTCGCGCCTTCTTTTTTACCAATATCCAAATAAGATAGGATTTTTTCTAATTGATCTGAGCTGGCTTGGGCACCAATCATGGTTTCGGTATCTAATGGGTTACCCATTTTGATGGCTTCGACACGAGCAATGCAGCGTTTCATAAATTCGTCATAGATACTTTCATGGACGAGTGCGCGCGACGGACAGGTACAAACCTCGCCTTGGTTGAGGGCAAACATTACTAAGCCTTCAACGGCTTTGTCTAAGAAATCATCGTCTTCATCCATGACATCAGCAAAGAATATATTTGGGCTCTTACCACCCAGCTCTAGTGTCACTGGAATGATGTTTTCACTGGCGTACTGCATGATGAGGCGACCAGTCGTCGTCTCGCCAGTGAACGCTACTTTGTTAATACGCGGGTTCGATGCAAGCGGCTTACCGGCCTCAACACCAAAGCCATTGACCACGTTTAGTACGCCTTTTGGCAAGATATCAGCGACACCGATAGTCTCTAGCATAAATAAGATAGACGCAGGCGTTTGCTCGGCAGGTTTCATGACGATACAGTTACCAGCAGCTAGGGCAGGCGCAATTTTCCATACGGCCATTAAAATTGGGAAGTTCCAGGGAATAATTTGACCGACCACGCCTAGTGGCTCATGGAAATGGTAAGCGACCGTGTCTTCATCGATTTGGCTGATGCCGCCTTCTTGGGCACGAATGGCACTGGCGAAATAACGGAATTGATCGATGGCCAATGGAATATCTGCCATTAGCGTCTCACGTACTGGCTTACCGTTTTCGTAGCATTCGGCAATGGCGATGGCTTCTAGATTGGCTTCCATGCTGTCAGCGATTTTGAGTAACAGATTGGCGCGTTCAGCAACACTGGTTTTGCCCCAAGCGTCTTTAGCAGCATGAGCGGCATCTAATGCTAATTCGATATCGGCTTCTTTTGAGCGTGCGACTTGGCAAATAGTTTTTCCATCGATAGGACTTGGGTTATCAAAGTATTCGCCATCGACTGGTGCTACCCACTCACCATTAATAAAGTTATCATATTTTTCGCGGAATTGGACGGGACTGTTTTCAGTGTTGGGATAAGCGTATAACATTAACCACTCCTTGTTGTGTATTATGACTACTTGAGAATACTTGATCTTCCTGATCAAGTTATGACTCTATCGTACTGAGCTTTTAGGTAGAGTGATAATGACTTTTTATAATGATATATTTTGTATCATATAACTTTAAGTTATACAACGTATGAGGGTTAAAGTGGTTCGTAATATGCAGGTAGCTGTTATAATCATGGCAGCTGTTTTTGCTGATAGTCGATAATAAATAAAATGGATACATGGCATATAACGTGGGACTGATATAAAATTTCTTGTGTGCTGTGGCTTCGCCGACAGAAGCTACAAAAAGTTCATATCAGTCCCGCTATATATTTTTTATATTGATCTGACTATATATTACTTTTCTTTAGATTTTTCTCTTATCACTATTAAATAAATTGGTTTGGATATATGCGTCAATCTTCTGCTCTCAATATTTTAAAAACAGGACAAAATGTCTTTTTGACTGGCTCAGCAGGTTCAGGAAAAACTTATACGCTCAACCAATATATTGACTATCTGCGTGCGCGCCGTGTACCCGTTGCCGTCACTGCCAGTACTGGTATTGCTGCGACGCATATGAACGGCACGACCATCCATAGCTGGTCAGGTATTGGCATCAAAGATGAGTTATCTGAGCGCGATTTGACCAATTTATCACGCAAGCAGTTTTTGGCTGATAGACTCAAAGACACTGCGGTACTGATTATCGATGAAATATCGATGCTGCATGCCAAGCAGATCAATTTGGTCAGCCAAGTACTTAAGCATGTACGCAAAAATGACAAAGCCTTTGGTGGCATTCAAGTCGTCGTAGCAGGAGACTTTTTTCAGTTACCGCCGATTGGTAGCAAGGGTGAGAGCAACCGTGAGAAGTTTGCCTTTATGTCGGAAGCGTGGCTCGACGCTAAGTTTCATATCTGCTATTTATCCGAGCAACATCGGCAAGTGAGTGAAGCGGCCAATGGCGGGCTTGATTTGGACGATATTCTCAATCAAATCCGCCGTCAAGAAGTGACCTTTGAAGCGATTGCTGCACTGGAGGCGACCTTTGATCAAGACGTCGATATCAAGCGCACGCGCCTTTATACCCATAATCTCAATGTCAATAAAATTAATGATAAAGAGTTAGCCGAGCTATCGGGTGAGATGATGCGCTTTGAAGCCACGTCTGTTGGCGATAGTAAATTGGTTGAGACGCTAAAGAAAACCGTCCGTACCCAAGATGAGCTTATCCTCAAGGTTGGCTCAAAAGTGATGTTTATTAAAAACAATACCGAGCTTGGTGTGTCTAACGGCACCATGGGTGAGCTGATAGGCTTTGCGGCGGTAAAAATTAATGATGATAAAGACAGCAATGATAATTTGATTGCAGACGATGAAACCACTGTAGATACTGACGAAGACAAGGCTGACAATACAAAAAATAAAGCTAAGGATAAAGAAAAGTTAAAGGACAAAAAAATAACCACACAAAAAATGCCAGTGGTTCGGCTCAATTCAGGACGTGAGGTCATCGCTGAGCCAGAAGAGTGGATCATCGAGGACGAGACGGGTGAAGTGTTGGCGAGCTATGAGCAAGTGCCGTTATGTCTGGCATGGGCGATTACTATTCATAAGTCACAAGGTATGACGCTTGATGCCGCTGAGATTGACTTGTCACGCACCTTTGAGCTTGGGCAAGGTTATGTGGCGTTATCACGGCTAAAGTCGCTGGCAGGTCTGCAATTGCTAGGAATGAATGAGATGAGCTTGCAGCTTGATCCGCTGGCACGTGGCGCCGATAAGCGCTTTTTAGTGTTGTCTGACGAAGCTGATGCCAGCTATGCCATGCTCGATGAAGAAAGCATGACGCAAGCCCATGAGAAGTTTGTTTTGAAATCAGGCGGTACATTAAGTAAATCAGTGATTGATGCTTATGCCAATTTGCAAAAAAAGCGCCGCGAGCAGCAGCACGCGAAGCTAGATAAAAAACAGAAATTAGGCAATCAAGTCTCTGATAAATCAGCAAGCACCTTACAGGCGACCCGGCTATTACTAGAAGAAAGCTTATCTATCGCTGAGATATCCCAGGCGCGTCAGCTTTCACAATCGACCATCATGCGGCATATTGGTGAGCTAAAATCTCAAGATCCGAGCCTCGCTTGTGATCATCTGCGTCCAGAGGATGAGGTGATGACGGCGGTTGGTAATGCCTATATAGCGATTAAAGTGGCCAATAACCCCAACGACTTCAATGATGATGGTAGTATTAAGCTACGCCCAATCTTTGAGCACCTCAAACAGGCGATTGATTACAACACCATACGCTTGGCATTAATCTTTATTACGCCCTAATTTATTACGATTGGTTAGGCTCTGTTCAATGAAAGCGCTCAATTCCTTTTTATATCTTTTAAAGCGATAACTTGTTATGCCTGATTTTTCTAGTGCTACCTATCGTCTAACCTCTGACCCTTCTGTTGCAGGTTTTTATGCGACCAACGAGCAAACTCAGCCTTTGCGAGTGGCTATCAATGGTTTTGGTCGTATTGGTCGTAATGTACTGCGCGCATTATTAGAGCGATTTGAGGTGCTAGGGCGTGCCATTCATGTGGTCGCCATTAATGATTTGGCGCCAGCTGAGACCTTATTGCATCTACTTAGGTTCGATAGTACCCATGGGCGTTTGAGCCGATTGGGCGTGACCGCTGATATTGTTCAAGATGGTATTACTGATTATCAGCAAAAGCCCTGTGCGACAGCAGAAACCGATATTCAGCTGTGCTTAAATAAAAACAATCTCACTTATTGTATCCGTTTATTATCAAGAGAGAATGCAGAGACACTGCCGTGGAAAGATTTGCAGGTTGATGTGGTACTTGAATGTACGGGACACTATCGTTCATACGAGCAAGCCAGTGTGCATATAGAGGCAGGCGCTAAGCAGGTGATAATCGGCGCGGCTCCCTTTGATCATGTCGATGCTTCTATCGTTATGGGCGTTAATGGCGAGTCGTTAACGCGTAAATTGCCTATTATATCGAGTGTCTCATGCACCACTCAGGCATTAGTGCCGCTCATTGATACCCTTGATAAAGCCTTTGGCGTAAAGTCGGCGATGATGACTGAGATTCATGCCGTGACTGCGGATCAAACGGTGCTTGATCAAGCGCATCGTGATTTGAGACGGGCGCGCGCGTCTGGTTATAATATCATTCCAACGACCTCAAGCAGCATCGCCGCTACGGAGCGCGTGCTACCTAATATGATAGGCAAGATTAACGGTCACTCCATTCGTGTGCCAACCATCGATGTGGCGGCGATTGATGTCAATTTTATATTTGATACGCTGGACGTCGACATTGAGGCGATTCGAGAAGTATTGAAAACTGCCAGCGCTGGTAGTTTGATCAATATTATGGCTTATACCGATGAACCTTTAGTCTCAAGTGACTTTATCCATCAGACTGAATCGCTTATTATTGATGGGCAACAGCTTATGCAGATAGGCGAGCAGTATAAGGTTTTTGCTTGGTATGATAATGAATGGGGTTATGCCAACAGGCTGTTAGATATGTGCTTGCATCTTGCCTCAAGCAAGTCATAGCCCAGAGATTTTAAGCCGTTTATAAATTAATTTAACTTTTTTGAGATAAGCGCTTGCATTCTTATTTCAGATCGCTATAATGATGCACAAATGGAGACGTGGCAGAGCGGTTGAATGCACCGGTCTTGAAAACCGACAAGGGTTCATAGCCCTTCGAGAGTTCGAATCTCTCCGTCTCCGCCAAATTCAAAAAGCCCCAATCAGTAATGATTGGGGCTTTTTTTATGACACTGCTTTAGTGCTATATAGTTAAAATACTTTAAAAACGCTACGATACTGCTGGTATAGTTTTTTTGTAGCCTCTGTCTGCGTAGGCACAGCAAGCAAGAAAAAACTATACCTGCAGTACGTGATGTATCGATTTTACGTTTCACTGACTATTATAGGACAGAGCAGAGAAGAAAAATGGTTTGTTAAATATAAAAAAACCAAGCGCGATTAAGCAGGCTCGGTCTTTTTATTGAATGAAGCTGTTTTTAATATAGTGAGTTAGTCGTTGTCTTGCAGCTCAGATAAAGGGTGGGTGATATTATTATGGGTCACCACAATCGCCTCATCAATGATGTGCTGACTCACACCACGCTTACGCAGAGTCTCAATAAACACCTCATCATGGGCGAGTGTATAATCTTGATGATCACGGTCAAGCCCTTGGCGAATATATAAACGAATAAGTCCTTGAATGCGTTTAAAACCCAATTCTTCCGAAGTCGCCTCTAGTAGTGTAATCATCTCTTCAGACAAACGAATACTGATCGGGCGCATGATTTTTTGCGGATGATCAGAAAACTTATTTTTTATACGTGCAGGTATCATAATAAACCATTACTTTTAGTGAGTAGGAGTAAAGCACTCAGATAAAAACTAACCTAATGAAAACAATCCTTACCATACAACAAATACGTTCAAAAGAACACCGCAGCTGCGCGAATATTCTAAGTGTTCAATTAATACATTAATCAATATAAAAGTGATAACCATAAAAAAACCTTCATCAAATAATGATGAAGGTTTTTAGTATATGGCTCTCCAACCTGGGCTCGAACCAGGGACACACGGATTAACAGTCCGTTGCTCTACCAACTGAGCTATTGGAGAATAAGTTGTCATAACGGTTGTTGCTACAAGTTTTACAAAGGGGTTGATAAGCGCCGTTGCTTGTCTTGTTTGCGTTATGTGGAGCGTATTTTAGCCAAGTAGTTATGAGCTGTCAACCTTATTAGAGCATTAATTATAAATATTATCGTAATCTATCAAAAATAGGTGTTTTGGCATATTAAATAAACTGTTTTAGTCGATGTGCTAATCGATGACGCGGCCTAGATATAGTCAGTTCTAAATAAAATCGATACGTCAGTAGCCACGTGCTACTGGTATAAATTTTTCTTGCTGGCTGTTCGCAAGCGTGACAGAGGCTGCAAAAAATTTGCTCCAGCAGCACTGTGTCAGTTTTAAAGTGAATCAACTATATCAACAGGTAAAACTGGTTTTAATTGAATGAATTACTTATCTTTTTGAATATTAAAGCAATCCATAAATAAATTGAAACAAAATTTATGAATATACCCTTCACATTGCGCAATTATTTCTATAAAATACCGACCGTGTGGTTTCTTTAATGTATATACATTATTAATATATACTTGATTTGAACCCAATTTAAGCATGACTTAAAAAAGGCATCCTAATTATGAGTCCTACCACTATTGCTTACGGTTACCTTGCGATTGCCATTATTTGCGAAGTGATTGGTACCACCTTTTTAGTGAAGTCAGAGCAATTCACCCGTTTGGTGCCGACCTTAATTATGGGTGTGCTTTATGCCATCTCGTTTTATTTGCTGACCCAAACCATCAAAACCATACCGCTCGGCATCGCTTATGCACTGTGGGGTGGTCTGGGAATTGTGCTGACATCGCTTGTTGGCTTGGTATTTTTTAAGCAAAGTCTGGATACAGCAGCAGTGGTTGGCATCGCTATGATTGTTGGCGGGGTCGTGGTGATGAACTTACTGTCTAATTCTGTGGTGAATTAACCATTTAACAGGGAGGTAAAAATGGAAATTGAGAATGCTTATAAGCGTAAAAAACAGCCCGAACTGGTTCGTCGTGCGCTGCTTGACCAAGCCGCACGGATAACGCTAGAGCAGGGGTTGTCTAAGGTTACTTTTCAAGCGGTGGCTGATGCGGTCGGCGTGACCAAAGGCGGTGTGATGCATCATTTCGCCACCAAAAATGCGCTTATCCTTGAAGTGTTTCATGATGCGATGGCGAAATTTGAGGCAGAAGTGAATACGGCAATGGCCAAAGACCCTGTCAGTTATGGTGCTTTTACCCGCGCTTATATCGACGCCACCATCAGTTTGGGCGAAAAAGGACAGGAAGAGTTTAATAGCCAAGCCACGTTATATGTATTGATGCTTGGCGATATCGAACTGCGTGAATTGTGGGCCGAATGGTCAAATGCGCAATTAAAGAAACATGACGCCACTGATAATAACGAAACCTTATGTATGGTGCGTTTGGTTGCCGATGGTATTTGGCTTTCTGACTTTTCAGGCATCAATATATCTGACAAAAAATCCTTACGCGCGCGTTTGATAAACATGACCCAGCGTGAGTAGGATTGAGCAGTAGTTTTAGGGTAGTTAATGGGTTCAAGATGGGTTCAAGCGCTCTATAAATAAGATAGAAATATTGCTATAAGTTTTTCTTGCTTGCTGTGTGCTTTAGCAGACAGAGGCTGCAAAAAAATTATACCAATATCACATAATTACCGATGTATAAGTCAACGTAAAAACTTTATTTCAACACTTTTTATTCTAAAGTATTTTAATACTTAAACAGTAACGACACGATTTGAGATGAGTGTTCTTTATTAATAGCATTTATCAGTCGTCGCAAGGAGATTTTATGACAAATTCCAATAATTTAACCGACCTTATCCATTTAGACCAAGTGCAAACGGCTTATATCAACGGTCGTTTCCTACCTGTTGATGATTCGCTTGCAACTTTTGAAGATATTAATCCTGCGACTGGTGAGGTGCTAGCAACTATTCAGCAAACGACTGATGAGCAAGTTAATGCAGCGGTTAAAGCGGCACAAAAAGGCCAAAAGGTATGGGCGGCGATGACCGCGGTTGAGCGTGGCCGTATCTTATCAAAGGCGGTGGAGATATTGCGCGAACGCAATGACGTACTGGCGTTACTGGAAACCAAAGACACCGGTAAAGCTTACTCTGAGACCAAATACGTCGATATCGTCACTGGTGCTGACGTCGTTGAATATTATGCCGGACTGGCTCCAATGTTAGAAGGTCGTCAGATTCCACTACGTGATAGCAGCTTTGTCTATACTCGCCGTGAACCATTGGGCGTGGTCGCTGGTATCGGCGCTTGGAATTATCCCATTCAAATAGCGATGTGGAAGGCTGCGCCAGCATTAGCCGCTGGTAATGCGATGATTTTTAAACCATCAGAAGTTACCCCGTTAACCGCGCTAAAGCTAGCAGAAATATTCACAGAAGCGGGCTTGCCAGATGGCGTTTTTAACGTCGTGCAAGGGGATTACAAAGTGGGCGAAGCCTTAACCCAACATCCTGATATCGCTAAAGTCTCATTTACCGGCGGCGTACCAACGGGTAAAAAAGTCATGTCAAGCGCAGCAGCATCGTCGCTTAAAGATGTGACCCTAGAGCTGGGTGGTAAATCGCCATTAATCATATTTGATGATGCTGATATCGATACCGCCGCTGACATCGCCATGATGGCGAACTTCTATAGCACCGGTCAGGTCTGTACCAATGGCACGCGTGTCTTTATCCCGAAAGCCTTACAGGCCAAATTTGAGCAAGCCATTTTAACGCGTGTTGAGCGTATCAAGCTAGGCGATCCGATGGATGAAAGCATCAATATGGGGCCATTGGTGAGCTTCCCACACATGGAGCGAGTACTTGGCTATATCGAGCAAGGTAAAACTAGTGGCGCGCGCTTATTGACTGGCGGCGAACGTGTGATCACAGGCGATTTGGCTAATGGCGCCTTTGTTGCACCGACTGTGTTTAGCGATTGCAGCGATGACATGACTATCGTACGCGAAGAAATATTTGGTCCAGTAATGTCGATATTGACTTATGAAAGCGAAGAAGAAGTGATTCGCCGTGCCAATGATACTAATTATGGCTTGGCAGCAGGTGTCGTGACCGCTGATTTAACCCGCGCACATCGAGTCATTGCCCAAATTGAAGCCGGTATCTGCTGGTTAAATACCTGGGGTGAGTCGGCAGCACAAATGCCAGTCGGTGGCTACAAGCATTCAGGTATTGGCCGCGAAAACGGTATTGAAGCGCTTGAGCATTACACGCAAACCAAATCTATCCAAGTAGAGCTGGGTGCGTTTGAGTCTGTATTCTAATCATTTGTATTTGAAAGATTTTTAAAACAGTAAGGTTGATGTATAGGTAGTTCTAAATAAGAGCGATACGATTGTAATAAAGTAAATAGCCACGTGCTACTGGTATAAATTTTCTTGCTTGTTGTTCGCAAGCGTGACAGAGGCTGCGAAAAATTTACTCCAGTAGCACTCGTATCGGTTTTAAAGTGAATCAACTATATTAGGAATAATGTGTCCTTTTAGCACAGCCTTACGTATATGGAATGATGGATTTTTTAATATTACGGAGCGTTTTATGACATCCACTACACCTGAGTACGACTATATCATCGTCGGTGCCGGTTCAGCAGGCAATGTACTTGCTACGCGCTTAACCGAAGATGCCAACATTAAGGTGTTGCTGTTAGAGGCGGGTCGTCCAGACCATCGACTAGACTTTCGTACCCAAATGCCAGCGGCGCTTGCCATGCCTTTACAAGGAACCACTTATAACTGGGGCTATAAAACCGATCCCGAGCCGTATATGAATAACCGCGTTATGGACTGCGGACGCGGTAAAGGGCTCGGTGGTTCATCGTTGATTAATGGCATGTGCTATATCCGTGGTAACGCCTTGGATTTTGATGACTGGGCTAAAATTAAAGGTCTGGAAGATTGGACGTATTCGGACTGCTTACCCTACTTTAAAAAGTTAGAGAACTGTGACGCGGGCGAGAATGACTATCATGGCGTCGGTGGTCCGGTTGAGATGACTACTTCCAAACCAGGGGTTAATCCACTGTTTCAAGCCATGATTGAAGCGGGCGTACAAGCAGGCTATCCAAGCACCGAAGACCTAAACGGCTATCAGCAAGAAGGCTTTGGGCCAATGGATAGGTTCGTCACCCCTAATGGGCGCCGTGCTTCAACAGCTCGCGGTTATCTTGACCGTGCCAAACCGCGTAGCAATATCACCATTTTGACGGGTGCCTTGACCGATGTGATTTTATTCGATGGCAAGCGTGCTGTTGGCGTCAAAGTAGAGCATCAAGGTCAAACCAAAAACTTCCATGCATCTCGTGAAGTCATTGTTTCATCGGGCGCGATTGCCTCGCCGCAACTGTTACAGCGCTCAGGCATAGGTCCTGGCCAATGGCTCAAAGACTTAGGTGTAAATGAGATACTTGACTTACCAGGCGTCGGTAATAACCTGCAAGATCATTTAGAGCTGTATATGCAGTATGAATGTAAGCTGCCTGTTTCGATTGCACCTGCCAATAAATGGTGGAATAAACCAGCGATTGGTGCGGAATGGTTATTCAATGGCACAGGACTGGGTGCCTCCAATCAGTTTGAAGGTGGTGGCTTTATTCGAACCGATGAGAAGTTCACCCATCCTAATATCCAATATCATTTCTTGCCATTAGCGGTGCGTTATGACGGTCGCAGTGCGGTGAAATCACATAGCTTCCAAGCGCATGTCGGCTCATTACGCTCGCCAAGTCGTGGTCGCGTCAAGCTGACTTCGAAAGACCCAAGTGCGCATCCGAGTATTTTATTTAACTATATGTCTCACGATCAAGACTGGCACGAGTTCCGTGCGGCGATGCGTATTACCCGCGAGATTATGCATCAGCCTGCGCTCGATCCTTATCGTGGTCGTGCTATCTCGCCAACCGATGATTTGGTGACCGATGCGCAATTAGATGAATACGTCCGTAATAATAGTGAGACGGCTTATCATCCTTCTTGTACCTGTCCGATGGGCGAGGGTAATGATTCGGTAGTCAATGGTGAAGGGTTAGTGCATGGTATCGATGGTTTGCGCGTCGTCGATGCGTCGATTATGCCAAATATCATCAGTGGCAACCTCAACGCTACTACCATTATGCTGGCAGAAAAAATCGTCGATAAGATGAAAGGTAAGCAGTTGCCACGTTCAACCGTGGATTATTATGTCGCCAATGGCGCACCGCTCAGAGCCGAGCCGATGCGCGTCTATAGCGCTGCTGTCTAAGCGACCGATAAGCCATTTATTCAATAATCATATAAGCGAATCTCATCAAAAAGGCCTTTCCACGTAAAGGTCTTTTTCATCAGCGCTAAGCAATTAGTGTCATAAATAATCCTACGGCAGCATTTGCCTATTATTTATTTTGCCATTTAGAGAGTGGTTTTTTTACCATGTTTTTATTTATTGGTACTGCTTTGTGCGTCATGCGGCAATAAAGTCATAACGGACAAAGCAATACCACGTAGTGTTCAATTTACTTATTGAGGTCTTTTATGCACAGTTCGCCTGCAGAAGATGCGACGAAACCTCTGGGTCTAAATAAAACTGTATTTTTAGGCTCAGCTATTATTTCTATTTTATTGATAGTCTGGACGATCGCGTTTCCAGATTATAGCGAAAACCTGCTTAGCGCTGGTATGGCTTGGGTGTCAGAGAGTTTTGGCTGGTATTACATGCTGGTGGTTGCCGCTTATAGTATCTTTGCATTATTCGTTGGTCTGTCGAAATATGGCGATATCAAACTTGGTCAAGACCATGAAAAAGCCCAGTTTCCTTTTTTAACCTGGGCTGCCATGCTGTTTTCAGCAGGTATTGGCATTGATTTGTTATTCTTTGGTGCTTCTGAGCCGTTGATGCATTATCTAACGCCACATACTGGGTTAGAGCCTGCCAGTGCCGAGGCCATGCGAGAAGCGCTATCGCAAACTTTCTTGCATTGGGGGCTACATGGTTGGGGTATTTACGCACTCATCGGCATGGCGCTGGCTTACTTTGCTTATCGTAAAAATATGCCATTGGCACTACGTTCGCCGTTGACGCCGATATTTGGTGAGCGTTTAATCAAAGGCTGGCTTGGCGATGGCATTGATACCTTTGGCGTGGTTTGTACTTTGATGGGGATTGCCACGAGTTTGGGGATTGGTGTATTACAGGCCAATGCTGGACTGTCACATGTATTCGGTATCGAATCGAGTAAAATGGTTCAGACGCTCATCATTGTAGGGGTCGTCGCTGCTGCGGCCATTTCTGCCATGACCGGTGTGGAAAGAGGTGTACGCCGTCTTTCTGAATTTAACATGCTGTCTTCAGTATTGTTATTACTGGCAATATTAGTGATGGGTAATACGATTTATCTATTGAATACCTTTACTCAAAGTATTGGCCAGTATTTTCAAACCATCGTTTATAAAACCTTTGATGTGTACGCTTATGATGGTACTGCTGGTGCTGATTGGAAATCAGGCTGGACGATATTTTTCTGGGCATGGTGGGTGGCTTGGGCACCGTTTGTAGGCTTGTTTATCGCTCGTATTAGCCGTGGCCGTACCTTGCGTGAGTTTGTCTTTGGGGTGATGTTTATCCCACTTGGTTTCATCTTTGCTTGGTTCTCTATCTTTGGTAATTCCGCGATAGATTTGGTTGCCAATGGTGCTACTGAGCTTGGTGAGATTGCGGTTAATGATGCAGCGATGGGCATGTTTGCCCTGTTTGAGTACTTTCCCTACAGTGATATTTTGTCATTTGCTGGTGTGGTTATTGGTTTAGTGTTTTTTGTAACTTCAGCGGATTCGGGCGCGTTAGTATTAGCGAACTTGAGCTCAAGAGGCATGACCAATGATACCGATGCGCCAGTTTGGTTGCGCCTGTTTTGGGCAGCAGCAACGGGTCTTATTACCTTAGGTTTGCTGTTTGCCGGTGGCTTTGCTTCATTGCAGTCAGTCTCTGTCATTGCCGGTTTGCCATTCTCGCTTATCCTCTTGCTCTACATGGTGTCGATGTGGCGCTCGTTAAAAGAAGAGGGCAATAAACGTAAAGCCAGTACGGTTGGTACGGCCAATGTATTGGATAGTGGTAAGGGCTGGAAAGCGCGCTTGCAACGTATTGTCAGCTTCCCAAGCCATACGCAAGTTGAACGGTTTTTGCAAAATATTGTTAGACCTGCCATGACTGAAGTTGAAAATGAGCTTAAAGCTGGTGGTCTAAAAACCGCTCTAGATATTCGTAATTTGGCACATATCGGGCAAGATATAGATGACGGTTCGGATGACAATAGCGGTCAAATAGATGGTCTAAGTTTGCGCGTGGGACATGGTGATGAGGACGATTTTGTTTATGAGGTTAATTTAATCAAAGCCGAGCGTCCGAACTTTACCCTTAATACCTCAACGAAGCATGCCGAGTTTTATTATCGCGCTGAAGTGTTCTTAAGCGATGGCTCACAAGAGTATGATTTGGTTGGCTATACCAAAGAGCAAGTACTGGTCGATATCTTGCATCAGTACGAACGTCATATGCAGTATCTGCATTTGGAGCGTTAATTAATAACCCTGAGTAAATATATTTTTGAAGATAAGCCCATAAGCTGGATGCAGCTTGTGGGTTTTTTATTAACCATAAAATAAGCAGAGATAGGGTAAAGTATATCATTGGTTTATTTTGAAGGTATTATAGCGAGGCTGAAGAAAAATTTATCAGCCTCGTATACAGTTAAAAACCGTCATGCTTTTATATGAGATTGATTGTATAAAGCTCGGACGTTTTAAAGTATCAGCAAAGGATAAATTTGTGACCACACTCAAGTATATCGCTCATTATTCTGAGCAAATCCAAACCCAAGCCGCGCTATTAATTAGTGAAGGCAAGCTGGGAGAATATATAGAAAAAAAGTACCCCAATCAGCACCAAGTTCAGAGTGACAAAGCGCTGTATCAGTATATCAATGAGATCAAAAACCAATCGATGCGTAAAATTGGCCCGTTATCAAATGTCAGCTATAGCAGTAAACTTAAAGTCCTCAAGCATGCGCTGGGCATTCATACCACCCAATCTCGTGTACAGGGCAGCAAGCTCAAGTCGCATAATAGCATCACTGTCGCTAGCTTATTCAAAGAAGCGCCACCTGAGTTTTTACGTATGATTGTCGTGCATGAGTTGGCACATTTTAAAGAGCATGAGCACAACAAGGCTTTTTATCAATTATGTTGTCATATGCAGCCTGATTATCATCAAGTCGAGCTAGATACGCGTTTGTGGTTGCATTGGCGTGAGCTTGCGTGATTGTTGTGATTTGGATTATCCATGGGTTGAAATGAGATATTTTGATAGACGCTTAAATTAAAAAATTA
>NZ_JBQSXN010000010.1:0-60952 GCF_052378235.1 Psychrobacter sp. AOP3-A1-26 | reverse complement strand
AAAGGAATAATATAATGTCTAATAATAAAACCTTTAAAGCCTTGGTCGTCGAAGAAACCAGCGATGACAAATTCGATAAAAGTATCCAAACGCGTAATGTCAGTGATTTACCTAAAAATGATTTATTAATCGAAGTACATTATTCATCGTTAAACTTCAAAGATGCCATGTCGGCATCGGGCAATAAAAGAATTACTAAAAACTATCCGCATACGCCCGGTATCGATGCAGCAGGCGTCGTGGTTAGTGATAAATCTGGTACTTTTAAAGCAGGTCAAGAGGTTGTGGTCTTCGGTTATGATTTGGGTATGGATACCGATGGCGGTTTGAGTCAAATGATTTCTATTCCAGCCGATTGGGCGCTACCCTGCCCAGAAATGCTGACGTTAAAAGAGGCGATGATTTACGGTACCGGCGGTCTCACCGCAGCGTTAAGTGTGCAAAAGTTAGAAAAAATGGGCGCAAAACCAAGCGATGGACCAGTCGCTGTCACCGGCGCAACTGGTGGCGTCGGTAGTATCAGCATCGCTATATTAAAGCAGCTGGGCTACGAGGTCATTGCCTTTTCTGGTAAACCTGAACAAAGCGAGCATCTGAAAGAATTAGGCGCGAGTGAAGTGCGTCATCGCGATACCATCAATGAAATCGGTAATAAACCTATTGGCCGTGAACTATGGGCAAATGCTATCGATACGATAGGCGGCGATTACTTAGCAAACTTGCTCAAACAGACCAAAGCGGGCGGCGCGGTGACTAGTTGTGGCTTAGCAGGTGGTGCTGAGTTTTCGATGTCGGTCATGCCTTTTATCACTAGAGCCGTCTCTTTATTGGGTATCGATTCGGTCTATATTCCACTGGCTGACAAAAAAGCGATTTGGCAGCGTGTCGCCACTGATATGAAGCTGCCCAATCTTGAGAAATATTGTGAAGAGATTACCTTAGCGCAAACGCCTGAGTACTTAGAGCGATTTATAGAGAGTAAAACCGTGGGACGTTATGTGGTGAATGTGCGGGGTTAGAGTTTAGAACTCGAAATTTATGAAAGGTAGCGGTGCTCTTTACTTTAAGAAGCGCCGCTATTTTTTGATCTTGAGAGTAGCAGAAAAAATTTTAGTCAAGGAGTAATTATGTTTATAGTAAATATTGAATATCCAGGAACTTGGTTAGAATTGCCAGACGGAGAAGATGTATCTGAGCTAACAAGCATTATTTCATCGATGGAAACAACAATAACAGATATGGCTATTACTCTTACAATGTTCACAGATTGCCAGCAGAAATCTTATTTGGAACATACATCAGATAATACGGAGGATTTATGGGAGCGCGATAGGCAGTTACGCATGCATATAGAAAAAAATTATCGTGATGGGTTAGATGATGAAAATGATTTTTATACTAATCATGAGTATCATCGAGCTGAAACTGAAAGACTCTACAGACAGGAAAAGTTAAATTCGGGCGAAGTACCAAGAAGTTATAAGAACCGCTTTTCATTCATCCATGCCCATAGCTTTTTATCCTTAGTAGATTCATTTTACAAATATTTGTCTGTAATTTCAGATGAAACAAATCTTGGACATGTTAAAAGTATAAAAGAACAGTTTGAAGAGGCATTTCCTCTACTCTCCAAAGTAAGAAATAGTGCACAGCACTCTGAAGACCGTATCAGGGGCTATGGTAGAAGTAAGAAAAAGAAAATGGATTTGCAAGGTGGGTTCCTTGGGCTCAGTAACTTAAATGGAGATTTGTTAGGATATACTATAGATGATGGTACATATCAAGAATTTTCAATTAGTCATGACACTCTTATCAGAGTATCTAAATTATTTCAGAACTTGTTAAATGGCTTTTCTTGGACAGGTTCTATAAGGTTTAGCCCGTACATATAAAGATTATGATATCAATACCATACAAGGTCTTGTAAGTTTACAAGCATCAAAAAAAACACCCAGCTAAGTTGAGTGTTCTTTATTTATATACTAAGCCAATTTGATCAGCTCAACGTTATCAACAATTAGCCACAAGCCCAGTCAAACTGATTATTCAACAAATCGATTTGACCATTACCACCACCCATATTGGCATCACCAAGTGCTTCTTCAAACTCAATATAAAAAGGACTAAATGCTGGCATCGCTTGAATGGGATTGGCCGTACCACCAAAATGACTTTTTGCATGAAACCTATCAAGCTTTAATATGGTACCTTTTGTAGAAAACATAGGGGTATAAGCATTCTCATCATCTTCATCTGGCCACTCATCGAGCATCTTGCCGACATTAGGATCATCTGTTCGGACAACGTGCTTAATAAACTGAGCGGGTTCATCTTTGACCAAGCAAGTGCTACTCCACTCTTCGACTTCATAGTCTGGATAGATACTATTTTCTTTTTTAGGCAGTGCTGTCGCTTCACCTTCAAACTCCTCCTTGGTTAGCCAAATTAATGCCCAGCCACCACCAATAATATCTTCAAGATAGATTTCTTGAGGGTGACGATGGTTGGCATAGCGACTCAGTGACGCCCAAAAAGCCACAGCGTCTGTATGATTCACCTCGGTGAGGTTAGTAATCATATCTTCAACACCGTCTACCGTGTCTTCAACATGATCATCCGCCTGAAAAAGCGATATTGCCATGAGATCTTTCTCTTTTACGCGATACGCTTCAGGCACCAATATAGTCCATAAGTGTGCCATCGGTAGACCATTGATCCTACTTCGTGGCCATTGATCCGTGGTAATACCGATAGGGCGACCAAAGGCCCAGCCTTGCCCATGATTTTCATCCGTTAGTTCCAAATCGTATGCTTGTTTTAATGACTCCATCGCTCTTTTCTCGCTTCCTTAGATTAACCTTATTTATTAGACGTACTACACCAACCAAAACCAATCAGGCGCAAATAAATAGGACATACCCATAGATAGTAATACTGATAATATGCTACCCACGATGGCGCCAACCCACGATGTACCACCCTTTGCCACTAACTCCTGTTCGACCGTCGCTGGGTCAGCTGTATTACTCATGACTTTATCGATATTTTTAACGCTGTAGCTGAAATAAAAGTAATTCCCTAAAAGTCCTGTTAATACTGCCCATGCGACAAAAAAGCTGGTTTGACCTATAGAGCTATACGTTTCCATACCGAGCAGATGCATTAAGACTAAATCAACTGCATTAATGCCAAGTACAATAAAAAAAGCGACTAGATACATTTTACGATAGCACAACCAAGACGTTCCCAAGAGAAGTCCAGCCAAATTAAAACTGTGTATACTAGAGCCATCATTATTAACCTCTAAGCGTGGCTCGCTGTCCTTAAACCATTTATCACGATAAAAGCTGTCATACTTGTCGCCGACGAAGGCCGCTAGCAAAGTATCAGCATTTTCAGAGCTGGAAATCGACTGGCTTTGTGTGCTTTGCGCATCTTTAGAAATATTAACCGCTGTTAACGGTGGTGGTGTTTGTGCTTTAACATCAAAGAATTGATGTCCACAGTTTGAACAAACGACTGCCTCACTTGCGTTTTCTTGATTACAGCTATTACAAAGCATCTTATCCCTTAATTTTACTGAACACTGATCATTTTATAATTTTACCTACACTTTAATAATAAGAAAACCAATTAAAGTTGGCACTATTATAGTTAATAAAAACAAATGTTCAATAAAAAACTGGGTCATTTTCGAGTGGCTGTTTTTTCGACCAAAAAAAACACCCAACCAAGTTGAGTGTTTTTTGCTATCGCTACGCTAAACCGAACGAATAAAAAATAAACCATATATCAATGCAAAAAATTTGAGTAGCTAGGAAAACGGGTGCTAGCGCTCCAACATTAACCCACTACTTCTTCTTTTCGGCACGTTTTTTCTCGATTAATGCTTGAGCTGTCGCATTTTGCTCCCACCACCCTCCCATTTCTTGCCAGTATAAATATGCCTGCTCTTTACCACCGATTTCTATACCATAACTATTATCAATACCACGTGGTTTAGGATGGCGTTTTTTGAGTATTTCATGAGCCACTTCAGGTAAGTTATCTTGCGCGATAACCCATTCTTTTTCAGCTTTGTCCAGCTTATCTTGATAGCAGTAAGCCAATACTTTTCCAAAAGCAATATTGGCCAGCATATCCTCTGGATAATCGTCACAGATTTGAATGATTTTTTGGTATTGCTTGGTAAGCATATACAGCTCTACCAAGCGTTCGCGTATGCCCAAATTGTCATTAGGGCACACTTGTAATAGCTTTTCGCCCTCTGCGCAGGCCAACTCAAAACTACCATTATCGGCATATACATTGGTTGATTGAAACAGTGCACGCAAAAAGGGACGGTTTTCCATGATGCCCCAAGGCAGCTTACTTTTTTGCCAATTGAATTTTTTGGGAAAGTATTCTAAATAAAGTCGCATACATTCACGGCTACTTAGTAAGGCTAAAAAGCTATCGTCATGCTCCTCACATAAAAAAGCCAAGTTAAAGTAAGCATCAGGGTCATTTATACTTTCTAATACTAGAAATTGCGCAATCTCACGAGCCACTTCATAACCATCACGCTCCAAAGTCATTTGAATAACCTGAAATGAGGTCGGCGGCTGGTCATCAAAGTCTTGCATAATTTCATCTTGAAACTTGGTCATCACTTCGTGCATGATGTCATCAATATCGCGACCTGCTTTTATTTCTGCGTCAACGAAATTTTTTACTTGGTTTTTTAAGTGGCTACTTTCATTATCGTTAGCTGATTTATTTTTAGGAAATTCAATAATCGACTCTTCAAACATCCATTCATCTTGACCGACATGAACTAATTTCATAGCTTATTGCTCCTTTTTGCATCCTATTTTTATATCACATTACAAAGATGTGAGCTATTCCCACTCAATAGTAGCAGGCGGCTTGCTCGACACATCATAAGTCACGCGTGATACTTCGGCAATTTCATTCATAATACGATTCGATACCGTTTCAATCAAATCATACGGCAGATGGGCAAAGCGCGCAGTCATAAAGTCTACCGTTTCAACCGCACGTAGCGCAATCACCCACGCATAGCGGCGACCATCACCGACCACACCGACCGATTTAATCGGTTGGAAGACCGCAAACGCTTGCGCGGTCTTCTCATACCAGCCTGATTTTTCTAACTCTTCCATAAAGATAGCATCGGCAGCACGTAAGATATCGGCAAACTCTTTGGTCACTTCACCAAGGATACGCACGCCTAAACCCGGTCCTGGGAACGGATGGCGGTTGATCATTTTTGCTGGTAAACCAAGGGTAATACCCAGTTTACGCACTTCATCTTTAAACAAATCGCGTAATGGCTCAACCAATTCAAAGGCCAAATCATCTGGCAAACCGCCAACATTATGATGGCTCTTAATCACGTGAGCTTTACCTTGATGCGACTTCGCTGATTCGATAACGTCAGGATAAATAGTGCCTTGTGCTAAAAACTCGATGACTTTGCCATCGCTTTGCTCGCTGACTTCACGCGCACTGTTAGCAAAGACGTCGATAAAGGTTTTACCAATGATTTTACGTTTGGCCTCAGGATCAGACTCGCCAGCCAATGCATTCAAGAATAACTCTTCGGCATCAACGCGGATGACTTTTACACCCATATTTTCGGCGAAGATTTGCATCACCTGATCGCCTTCGTGTAGACGCAGCAACCCAGTATCGACAAACACACAAGTCAGCTGATCGCCGATGGCTTTATGCAATAATGCCGCCACGACGGAGCTATCCACCCCGCCTGAGAGACCGAGCAATACTTGCTTGTCACCGATTTGTTTTTGTAATTGTTCGATACGCATATCGATGATGTTATCAGGCGTCCAGCTGCCCGCGCAGTCACAGATTTGATGGACAAAACGTCCTAGCAATGCCTGACCTTGGGCGGTATGGGTGACTTCAGGATGGAACTGGAGACCATAATATTGCTTGTCATCATTGGCCATAATGGCAATCGGACAGCTTGGTGTACTGGCAACGATGTCGAAGCCTTCAGGCGCATCAATCACTTTATCGCCATGACTCATCCACACATTGAGCTTACCTGCTGCGTCTTCGATACCGTCTATAAGGGTAGATTTGCCGTCGATATTAATGGTCGCTGCACCAAACTCATGGACATTACTGGCGTGAACTTGCCCGCCAAAACGCTCTGCCATTGCTTGCATACCGTAGCAGATACCTAATACCGGTACGCCTAAGTCAAATACGGCGTCATTGATACGTGGGCTGTTTTCTGCATGCACGCTCTCAGGACCACCCGATAAGATGATACCTTTTGCGCCAAAATCTTTGATGCGTTGGGTGTCGATATCAAACGGGAACATCTCACAGAATACGCCTGAATCGCGTACACGGCGGGCGATTAGTTGGCTATATTGTGAGCCAAAATCAAGAATTAAGATGCGATCTTCTTTGATAGTAGGTATTGCAGGAGTGGCAGCGGCAGTGGTCATAAATCGATGTCCATCAAGAAAAAATTAGTGCCCTATTTTAACAAGTTTCGGCAGTCTATTGGTTATAAAAATACGCTAATCTACCAACTAACCCAAAATCGTCTCAATAAATTATTCTAAAAACCTACTTTATTTCACTTTCATCGCTCTTTGTTTTATATTGCTCTCTAAGTGAGAAATATAAACTTGTAAAATTGAGGCAGTACACCAATCGTCGTTGACTAATGTACAGAAAACAGTTACTTATACTGTGATACGTTAAACAAGTAACCCGGTAATTTTGGATACTGCACTGACCATCAAATGGTCGGTATTCAAAGTGTTTCTAGTTCAAGCACAGTTATAATCATAATAAATCGACAGGTATGTCCCTATGAGCAAAATCAAATCTCTTATTCGTAAAAACGCTAAGCCTGCCAATACCAACAATCCTATATTAGATAACGTCGCAAAAAGTGATGCGTCCATTAACATGACCGCCAACACGCCGATAGAGCAAACGCGTTGGAATGGTTGGGGCAATGTCAATATCAATAAAAAAGTGTCGTCACACGGTGCCAAGCTGATTAAATCCCACATTGGTAAAACCAAGAAACTAAACTCTGTCAGCTTGCAAGAGGTACTCAAAACCGTACCCAAGTCACGCTTGCCTGCTGCCATGACTAAGCTAGATACAGTATCTATCGATAATGAGGTCAGACTCAGACATGCGCGTGGACAAAGCTTTCCTGACTGGATAGCCATGCACGGTGGCGACTTTGAAGTCTTCCCTGATGGCGTCGCGCATCCGCAATCGACCGCTGATGTCGAGACCTTATTGAAACTGGCTCACGACCACGACCTTATTGTTATTCCCTTTGGCGGTGGTACTTCAGTAGTTGGTCATATTAATCCACAAAAGGGGTCACGCCCCGTATTAACCATCGCCATGAGCAAGATGGATCAGCTTATTGATTTAGATAACGAGAGCCAAATTGCTACCTTTGGCGCAGGCACACAAGGACCAGCGGTCGAAGCACAATTGGACGCACACGGTTATCGCTTGGGACATTACCCGCAGTCTTGGGAGCTATCGACCCTCGGCGGCTGGATTGCCGCGCGCTCTAGTGGTCAGCAGTCATTAGGCTATGGGCGTATCGAGCAAATGTTTGCTGGTGGGACACTTGTGACGCCAAAAGGTGTCATTACTATCGCTGATATTCCTGCCTCATCAGCAGGCCCTGATTTGCGTGAAATGATGATGGGCACTGAAGGCCGCGCTGGTATTTTTACCGAAGTCAAAATGCGCGTGCAACCGCAGCCTGAAGAAGAGGTTTTCAAAGTGGTGTTTTTACCGAATTGGGAAGCGGGTAAAGAAGTGCTCAGACAAGCGGTGCAGAGTAATATTCGCCTGTCTATGCTACGTTTAAGTAATGCGGTCGAAACCGACGCCCATCTACATTTAGGTACGACGCCTAGTCAGTTTTTAGCGATTAGTACTTATCTTAAAGCGCGCGGACTCAGCTCAGAAAAAGTCATGCTCACTTATGGCGTTTCAGGCGATAAAGCGCAGAATAAATTAGCACTTACCCAGTTTAAAAAACTGTTAAAACAGCAAGGCAGTGTTACTGGTAAGCTGACCGATGTCATGGGCAGTATATGGGCGCACGGGCGTTTTAAATTCCCTTATCTGCGCGGCACCTTATGGGAAAAAGGCATCATGGTCGATACCTTTGAGACTGCGACCAATTGGAATAATATCGACGAGCAGGTGCAGCAGATGCAACAAGCTGTTCAAACGGCTTTGGCAGATGAAAATGAGCACGTCATGGCCTTTACTCACATCTCGCATGTATATAAACAAGGCGCCAGTCTTTATACCACCTACTTCTTTAGAGCCGCAAAAGACCATGCTAGTACCTTAAGCCGCTGGCAAAAAATCAAACATGCCGCCAGTTTAAGTCTGGCTAATGGCAAATCGACAATATCGCATCAGCACGGTGTCGGTCGTGACCATGCGCCTTACCTTGCTGCCGAAAAGGGTCAGCTAGGTATTCAGGTAACCAGCGATATGCTCAAAAGCTTAGACCCTGAACAGCGTATGAATCCGGGTGTTTTAATCGAAGATTAGTTCTAGTAAACAATAGGTTTTAAAGTCAGGGCTTATTTGCAGTCTTAGCTGAGGTATGTTTAATTTAATATAAGTGCTATACAGCGCGGCTGATATTTATTTTGCGCAGCCTCTGTCGGCGTAGGCACAGCACGCAAGGAAAATTAATACCAGCCGCGCGTCATAATAAAACGCAACTATATTTTAAATAACGCCTATAAATTAAGCAGTTTAGATAGTCTACTTAGCTGAAACTAAATAACCATTAAAATGAGTCTTCTATGAATCAAGCCACGCAACGCCAACAAGCCTTAGCACCTTTATCTCGCCGCTCGTCTCAAGAAGTGCCTTGGGATATGCTGATCATCGGTGGCGGTATTACTGGCGCGGGGATTGCTCGTGAAGCAGCAAGGCGCGGCTTAGCGGTATTGTTAATTGAGCAAAAAGACTTTGCTTGGGGAACTTCTAGCCGATCTAGCAAAATGGTACATGGCGGGCTGCGCTATATTGCCTCAGGTGATTATAAAACTACTCTACTTAGCGTCCGCGAGCGTGAGCGCATGCTCAATGAAGCCGGCGGCTTGGTCAATGAGATGCATTACGTCATGCCACATTATAAAGGCAAGTTTCCACCGCCATGGATATTTAATACCTTACTCAGGGTATACGATAAGCTGGCAGGCAAACGCTACTTTAAATACTTTAAAAAAGATGCCTTTCTAAACCTAAATCCTGGTATCAAGCAAGAGAAGTTTTTGGGTGCCAGCCAGTTTAGTGACGCGGTGACTGATGACTCACGCTTAGTGATGCGGGTGCTAGACGAAGCGATCCATGACGGCGCGTGCGCGATTAATTACCTTAAAGCCGAATCATTAATTACCAATGAGCAAGGCTTGGTCGTGGGTGCTCACCTAGCAGATACCGCATCTGATGATAGCAATAATACTTACGATGTTTATGCCAAAGTAGTGGTCAGCGCGACTGGCGCTTGGGCTGACACCTTACGGATGCAAGCTAGCCAACAGACGGAGCGAACCTTTCATAAGCAAATTCGTCCGTCGCGCGGTAGCCATTTGGTGGTTAGTCAAGAGCGTCTGCCTCTGACGCAAGCCTATACCTTTTTGCATCCTGTCGATAAAAGAGCGGTGTTTGTTTTCCCTTGGGAGAACCGCTCAGTTCTGGGAACCACCGATTTGGATAATCCTCCTTTAGGTGAAGAAGAAGTTGGCATTACTAGCGCAGAGGTGGATTATCTATTAGCAGCGACCAACGATCTCTTTAATCATGCCAACCTAAGCCGAGAGGATGTCATCAGTACTTGGGCGGGCGTGCGTCCGCTGATTTCTGAAGGCGGTGATGGTAAACGCGTCAGCCCTAGTAAAGAAAAGCGCGACCATAGCGTTTGGCTCGATAATAATTTGGTCACCGTCAGTGGCGGCAAGCTGACCACCTTTCGCCTGATTGCCCTTGATGTGCTAAAGGTTTGCCAACAAGTGCTTGCGTTTGATGATGTGGATACTAAAGATCTTAGCTCGTTTAATAGCGAAGTTTTTAGCAATCAAACACCAACCAATACCAAGTTTGCTACCCTACCTGCATCGCTACAACAGCGCTTACAAGGGTTTTATGGTTTACAACTTGATGCCTTATTAGCATTAGCACATGACGATGATTTGGCTTATGTGACCGACAGCAATACTATCTGGGCGGAGATTCGCTTTGCCGCACGTTTCGAGCAAGTCATTCATTTAGATGATTTATTATTACGGCGTACGCGCTTGGGATTGATACTGCCGCATGGTGCAATGACGCCGTTGATTAGTGATAGGCTGAAGCAAATCTGCCAGCAGGAACTGGGCTGGGACGAGCAAAAATGGCAGCAAGAAGTCGATCGCTATCAAGAGTTATGGCAACGCTATTATCATTTACCAGCGGCTTAGCGCTTTTTTATAGGATATTAATAACAAGTGCTACTGGGGTGCTTACTTTGAAAATATAAGTTCCGTAGCCCCTGTCTGCGTAGGTACAGCAAGCAAGGAAAACTTATACCAGTAGCACACTATAATTATAGTATTTTTATTGAGCTATATATCTATTTCCACATAGTTAAGGATGACTATGACCCATAACCTTGATGCCCCTATTTATTTCTTAACCATCGATAATGGTACACAAAGCGTCAGGGCGCTTATCTTTGATCAATTTGGCACCGAGATTGCCAAAGCCCGCGTCCCTATCGAGCCGTACTTTTCAACTGAGCCTAATTTTGCTGAGCAGCATGCCGATTACTATTGGCAAAAATTAAGCGAGGCCTGCCAGCAATTATGGCAAACCTGCGACATTACGCCAGCGCAAATCGCTGGTGTCAGTCTCGCTACTCAGCGCTACACCATGATATGTTTGGATAAAAATAAACAGCCGCTACGCCCAGCTATTGTATGGATGGATTTGCGCCGAGGAGAGCCCCATGACATAGGCTTTCTTAATCCACTCACCAAGGTAATTGGCATGGGCGATCTAGTTAATGAAGCGCAGCAAAAAGCACGCTGTAATTGGCTCGCTCATCATGAGCCGGAGATATGGGCTAAAACAGCCTATTACGTCAATTTATCAGCGTACTTAACCTATCAGCTCATTGATGAACTTATCGACTCCTCTGGTCACGCGCTAGGCTACCTGCCTTATGATTATAAGGCGCAAGCGTGGTTTAAGCCCAATAACATCAAATGGCGACTATTTAATTGCCGATTAGAGCAAATGCCCAAACTCATGCCACCTGGGCAGCACCTTGGTCATATTACTGCTGAAGCTGCTGCCGCCACTGGTATTCTTGAAGGCACAGCAATGATTGCTGCTGCCAGCGATAAAGCCTGTGAAGCTTTGGGTTCCGCTGGACTGGCCGCCGATACCGCTTGCTTAAGCTTTGGCACTACCGCGACCATCAATACCACCTCAACAAATTATGTTGAGATACTCAAGCACATGCCCGCTTATACCGCTGCTGCACCGAATTATTATAATCACGAGTATATGATATATCGTGGTTTTTGGATGGTTAGCTGGTTTAAAGAGCAGTTTGCTCAATATGAAGAACAGTTAGCAAAAACGCAGGGTATCGATACCGAAAAGCTCCTCGATCAAGCGGTCAAAGATATTCCAGCAGGCTGTATGGGGCTAATGATGCAGCCATATTGGTCGCCTGGCGTTCGTCATCCGGGTCTTGAAGGCAAGGGCGCGCTCATTGGTTTTGGCGATGTACACACACGGGCGCACGTTTACCGTGCTATCTTAGAGGGACTGGCTTACGAGCTTAAGCTTGGTTTTGATACGATTGAGAAGCGTACGGGAAAAACTATCAAACACTTGCGCATCTCTGGTGGCGGCTCCCAAAGCGACTCCGCGATGCAGCTGACGGCAGATATCTTTGGCATGCCTGCTTATCGCCCGCATACTTATGAAGCCTCAGGATTAGGCGCTGCCATCAACTGCGCGGTGGGGCTCGGCGTTTATCCCGACCATTTAGCCGCTACTGAAGCGATGACCCATTTGGGTGATGAATTCTTGCCTATTGAGGCCAACGTTCAGCTATATAAACGCCTATATAATGAAGTTTATCTTAAGATGTATGAGCGCTTAAAACCTTTATACCAAAGCATTCAAGATATTACCGGTTACCCAGCTAAATAATATAGTCGATTCAATATAAAAGAGGTACTTTAAAAATAGCGTTATGCTGGGATAAACTTTCCTCACTTGCTGTGCACTTCGCACTCCAAAGGCTTCGCAAAATTTATCCCAGCAGCACTTTATTCTTTTTAAATTGAATCGACTGTATTAAAAGTATCGTCATTTAAGGCAGTGTGCATACGATTCAATCCTTCTATCAATATCGTTTTAGGACACGCCACATTAAAGCGCATTTTTAGATGCCCCTCAGTTCCGTATTTAATCCCTGCACTCAGCTCAACCTTAGCAGCTCTAAGCGCATCATAAAGCATTTGATCGTCTTGACCATAGGCTGAGCAATCTAGCCATATTAGATACGAAGCTTCTGGGCGCATAACCTTAATTTTAGGCAGGTGCTCCTCTAAAAACTGTAGCGTTAATTCAATATTGGCTTCGATATAAGCGAGCGCCTGTGCCAACCACTCACCACCTTGCTCATAAGCGCTACGCATCGCCGTATAAGCAAATAAATTGAGCTCATGCTCGTCACTTAAGCGCTGCTGCTGGTCAATTTTACTCAGTAATGCGCTGTCTTTAGCAAATATCATCGAGCCTTTGATACCGGCAATATTAAAAGTTTTGGTCATCGAGGTTAGGCTCACAACTTTATGCTCATAGTCTTTTGCTAGAGTTAAAAAAGGAATGAATTTGTGACCGCTCAAGGTTAAATCTTGATGAATCTCATCACTAACAATCGCTACATTATGCTTTTTGCAGATGAAAAGTAACGCTTTAAGCTCATCTACTGTCCATACACGCCCGCCCGGATTATGCGGATTACACAACAAATACAGCTTAACTTTATGCTCGACAATCTTAGCTTCTATATCAGCTAAATCCAGATGATATTTACCATCTATTTCCTTTAATGCAGAAGTCACAAGCTGACGATTATTATCCAAAACCTTGGTCATAAAAGGCGTATAAATAGGATCGTTGATGAGTACTGCATCCCCTGCTTCGGTAAATACTTTCATCATCAGCACCAAACTTGGCACTACGCCCGGTGAGAAAAGAATATTCTGCTTATCCAGCCACAAGCCATAACGACTGCCATGCCAATCGATAATCGCTTGATACAACGGCTCGGTCGGAACGGTGTAACCCAATATGCCATGCTGCGCTACTTGCTCAATCGCCGCTAAAATAGGCTGAGCGGTCTTAAAGTCCATATCTGCGACCCATAGCGGAATCGTGTCATCGGTATAATGCCATTTAAACGATCCCGTATGTCGTCTGTCTATTATTTCATCAAAGTTATACAGCACTAGTTTTTTCCTAGAAAATGGTTTTGGCTTAATATATTCAATATAACAAAGTCGTTCTTAACTGTGCAATCAGTCAGCAAAACTATATTACAGACAACCTGCATATAAGCTTCGAAAAACCGACTCAGTAAATACGTGAATGTTATTTAATATAAAACAACTGATTACGAACTTATTAAAGAGTTATTTAGAACTCTCTACTGTCCTTTAAATTCAGCTTCCCTTCTTTCAACCATCGCCATCGCACCCTCTTTCGCATCTTCTGAATGAAACAAATGCGGCAGATAGCCATGAATATTGGCGAGAGCTGCTTTTGCGCCATTACGACTGGCATCTTGCGCTGAGGACAGTAATCCTTGCACGCCAAGTGGCGCGGCTTTGCAAATCTGTTGGGCGATAGTTAGCGCGCGCTTATATTCTTCACCATTTGGCACGACTTCACTGACCAGATTTAGCCTATCAGCGGTTTGCGCATCAAAGTTTTTACCCGTTAATAGATACGGCATGGCTTTTTGCCAACCAGCAGCAGCGACAAAGCGTACCGTCGCACCACCAAACGGCATGATACCGCGCTGCACTTCCATTTGTGCAAAGTTGCAATTGCTACTGGCGATAACCACATCACTATTGAGCATCAGCTCAATCCCAGCGGTAAAGCAAGTCCCTTGTACCGCAACGACAACGGGTTTGCTGCGCAATTTTCCACCAATACCCCACGGATCTATTTCGTCGGCAGCGAACTCAAATGCGCCTTTATCCCATTTATCCTGTAGCTCCATTAAATCTAGCCCAGCGGTGAAGTGCTCACCATGAGCGAATATCAGCGCACAGCGAAGATTGGCATCGTTTTCATAATTAGTGAGTGCCTCAGACAGTTGCTTAATCATATGACTGTCAAAGGCATTGCGCTTATCGGCGCGATTCAGTCCGATTAGACAGATATAGCCATCGGTTTTATAAGTAATGCGATTGTTCGTATCACTGTTAATAGCGTTGTCAGTAATATTATTAACCATATTGTGAGCAGTCATAACTTTATCCTTGTTACAGTATTGATTATCAGTCTGCTTTTAATATAGACATCTCCGCTCTATAACACAAGCCGCGACATCGCCACTATTTTCAGTTGACCTCATTTACGATAATGTGCAACTATTATCCAAATCAAGACATCACTCAGAGCACTTTATGGAATTTTGGCACGGTTTTTTGCTTATCACTAGCGTTCATCTACTCGCTGCCGCCTCCCCTGGCCCTGATTTTGTTTTGGTCTCGCAGCAAACGTTAGCAAAAGGCCGACGCACTGGTTTGATCTGTAGTCTCGGTATTACTTTTGGTTTAGCCGTACATATTATCTATTCGGTGCTAGGACTGGCAACGTTGATTGCCCATTCGCAGCCACTACTGACCGCTATTAAATGGTTGGGCGGCAGTTATCTTATTTATCTGGGGTGGCAAGGTATTCAAGCCAAACCTAAAAAACCAGCAGAGCTAGAAATTCCAGCAGAGCCAATAGATTCAAGCGTTAACGTTTCACCAGACATAATTAACGATCGAACCACGAGTGCTGGTAAAAATAGCGCTAATAAAAAGCTGCCTACTGACACTGAATCGACCGCGGCTATTCTGCGCCGTGGCTTTTTTTGCAATGTCTTTAATCCAAAAGCACCAGTATATTTTGTGGCGATATTCACCCTTGTACTATCACCCAGTATTCCGCTTTGGCAGCTGGCGATTTATGGCGTTTGGATGATGGTTTTACAAATGGCCTGGTTCAGCACGGTGGTGATGTTGCTTTCTATCCCTGCCATTCATCGACGATTTCAGCGTTTTGAGCATTGGATAGACCGCGTATTGGGTACAGCAATGATAGTACTGGGATTAAATCTTATTTTACGTAGTCGATAAGACGTTAGTCACTGGTGAAATCTGCTAAACTGGTTGATTATATTCAAACATCAAAGCCCGATACTATGACCAGTAAGCCTATGAACCGTCGCCCGACCGCCAATAATCACAGAAATCGCTCGCCTGAGACTGCCAAAAAACTCGGCCAGCTGCATCCGCGTAATCCGCATCAGGGTCGCTATGACTTTGCGGTATTGACTCGCGCTCTGCCAGAGCTTGCTAAGCATACCATTACCAATCCTAAAGGCGAGTCGACGATTAACTTCTCGGATCATCAAGCGGTACGTGTGCTCAATCAAGCACTACTGGCGCATTATTATGGTATTAAGTTTTGGGATATTCCAGAAGGTTATCTATGTCCACCGATTCCTGGACGTGCTGATTATATTCACTACATTGCCGACTTATTGGCGCAGACCACCCATGTGAATGCCGATAATACCCCGCCAAAAGGTAAAGAAATCCACGCCCTCGATATAGGTACTGGCGCTAGTGCTATTTACCCTATTATTGGCAGCCAAAGCTATGGCTGGCGCTTTACTGCTAGTGACATCGACCCTATTTCTGTCAACACTGCTGCACTTATTTGCGAATCCAATCCCAAGCTAAAAGCTGCGATCAAAGTAAAATTACAACCTGAGCCTAAGCGTATTTTTGCTAATATCATCGGTCGTCAAGATTACTTTGATGTGGTCGTTTGCAACCCACCGTTTCATGCTTCATTAGAAGAAGCGATGGAAGCCAATAGTCGCAAGCAGCATAATCTGCAAAGACATCGCGGTAAGAACGAAAACGAACAAATCAGTCGACGCTCAACCAAGGCTGGTAATGCTGCGCAAAATCTAAACTTCGGTGGTCAGCACAAGGAACTATGGTCTGAGGGTGGCGAGATTGCTTTTTTAACGAAGATGATAAAAGAAAGTCAGGATTTTGCAGAGCACGTCGGCTGGTTTACCAGCTTAGTGTCGAAGTCTGAAAACGTCAAACCGTTGCAACTGCTATTAAAGCAGCTCGATGTCACGCAAATGCGTATTATTGAAATGAGTCAGGGTCAAAAGAACACCCGTGTGTTGGCATGGCGCTTTGATACTGACGAAGAATAATCAATAAAAACCTTATTAATCGAAGTTTCACGTGAAACAAAAAAGCAGCGCTATAACTCTTATAGCGCTGCTTTTTATTAGGAAAATGAGTTGAAATACGGTAGTTATACCATTCACAAAAATTAGAGTATAGTTAAAATACTTTAAAAAACGCTACGATACTGCTGGTATAGTTTTTTTGTAGCCTCTGTCTGCGTAGGCACAGCAAGCTATAAAAAACTGTACTAGCAGTACGTGATGTATCGATTTTACTTTTCACTGACTATAGTAAGGGAAACGAGTGTAAGTACTAAGCCTTGTAGACTAAACGAGTTTGAAGGGTTTAATCTTACTTTTTGGATTTGGTATTCATTAGCTAAAAAACATCACTTTTAAGCCAATCAAAATAAGCACCAAGCCACCTAATGCTTCCGCTTTATCCTCTAACCACGTACCAGAACGCCAGCCCAAATAAACACCAAACAGCCCAAAAATAGCAGTCACTAGCGCGATAATCAAACAAGCCAACCATGCATTAAGCGCCAACAAATTAAGCGTAAAACCTGCTGCCATCGCATCAATACTGGTTGCTATTGCAAGGGTAAATAGGGTGCGATGATTGATATTGTTGTTTCTATTATTTATGGCGTTAACAGCATCATCTGTGTCGGCTTTTAGGTGCAGCGCACTATCTACCGCATCTTCCCCATCAGCAGTAAACACCTCATAAAGCATTTTACCACCGAGGCTGATAAGTATCATGCCGCCAATCCAAGGCGCAGCAGCAGCCAACCAGCCTAACAGTGCTGCGCCCAATAAATATCCAATTAGTGGCATTACACCCTGCGCGATACCAAAATACAAACCAGCATAAATGGCTAAACGTAGCAAATACTGCTTACTCTGTTTTTTCGATTTAGCCCCTAGCCCAATCGCAACAGCAAATGCATCCATTGCCAAAGCTATAGCAAGTAGTATGACTTCGATCATTTCATTCTTCGCTTCTTTTTGCTTATTGTCATAAGTTTCACGTGAAACGCTACATCAATCTAATCGTTTACCTTTTCCCAAAAACTACGCTTTTTACCATGCTTATCTTTAAGCGTAATGACGTATTCGTTATGAGTCGCAAGTTCATTATAAAGCTTAGAGGATTTACTAATAATCGTATCAAGCTTTGTTAGACGATTGAAGTAGCGAGCTGCGTGACCATAAGCCTTGCTGCGAGAGCTGTCTAGAATATCGTTAAGCAAACTGCGATAAATAACAACTTGAAGTAAATCTGTCTCAGCTGGCAAATCCTTTAACATGCCTGCTAGATCTGTATAATGCACATCAGCAAACTGGCAATGACGGGCAACTGCGACCTCATTGGCAAGCTCAATCTCTCCTATCTCTAGCAGTAGCGATGTTGCGATAAATACATTTTCTTGTTGGTCTGCCAGCTCATAAGCTCTTTTTCGCCACTGAGCTTGCAGAGCAGGACTGGCCGCAGCCATGATAGCTTTTAGCCGCGAAGGGGTTGGTTGTAGCTCAAACGCCTCGCCTAGCACCTCCATGAGCGCATCGGTATCTTTTTGCATGTGGTGTAGGTTACTCAGCCAATCCAAGCGTCTGATCTTATCCATCAAACCATCGCTTTGCCACTCTTCATTTAAGTAGTGTAGTGCCTTATCAAAAGCTCTTTGATTTAGCAAAAATGTTAGCAACTCTTCTAATCTTCGAGGATGAACCGGTCTAGTCTCTTGCATCTCAAAAAAGCTGGTTTCAAAAAAACTCACATCACCTAGCGCCCTTGTTAGATTTTTTATGGCGATCTCAATTACCATTTTTTCATAGTTAATTGAAAAAGCATCATCGCTTAAAGGGCTGTTTTGCCTTTCATTGAGTGTATCTTCATTTGCCTTTTTTGTTTGGATAATCCCGCGCTCTTGTTGGTAATCAGCGATCAATCCACGTATCTCAGGCTCAGATAACAGCTGACCAATATTTTCTAATAAATTATCTTTAGTACCATACTCATTATCATCAGCCAGCGCTTTTACTTTCTTTACCCAAGCGTGACTGAGTATATCGCGCTCATCAACAGCGATGTCCTGCTTTTCTTGCTCATAGCAAGTGTTAGCAACTGTCAACCAAGACAAGGTTAACCTTCTATACACGTCACCAATATAACCGTTCGAGTCATCAGCACGTTCTAAGCTAGCATTAGTAGACTCTATAAATAACTCAAGTAACGTCAAGCATTCTTGTGGTTGCTCAGGATAAAGGCTCATTATGTCACTGGCTAAGTGCTGAAGCTCAGTAGCAAATTCGCTAGACTCCCAGTAATCTACAAACTTCCTTCGTCTTCTAAGTCCTTTTAGGGTAGTGGTTAACTTTTTTATGAGCTTAGGCTTATCTGACTGTAATAGCAGACGCTCAATTTTTTTATCTAGCATTTTATCTACACCATACACATCAGCGACAAAATCAACTAAGGCTGTTTTTGGTAGTTGTGATAAATACTTCTTTTGTTCTGTGTTTAGCATGGTATTTTCCTCACTATCTTATTTACTTTGTTTCACATGAAACAAAAAAAGTCATCCTGCTAGCAGGATGACTTTATAGAATAAACAGGCTAATTTCAAATATTAAATATCCAGATTAGATACCGTCAATGCATTCTCTTCGATGAAAATACGGCGCGGCTCGACATGATCGCCCATTAGACAGGTAAACATATGGTCAGCGGCAATCGCGTCTTCAATCGTCACGCGTAGCATACGACGGTTTTCAGGATCCATCGTCGTATCCCAAAGCTGATCCGCGTTCATCTCACCCAGCCCTTTATAACGCTGCACAGATAGACCTCGACGCGCATCCATCATCATCTGCTGCCATAGATAATCAAAATCACGTACTGGAATATCTTTGGTCGTACCCGCCGATGCTTCACGGCGGATAAAGGCATCCTCTGCAAGCAAGGTATTCCACTCGCTCGATAAGCGCAGCAGCTTGCTGTATTCGCCTGAATTAATAAAGCTAGCATCCAACAAATAATGATGGGCCAACTGATGCACATAAACAGTAATACGTGGGAGCCACTGTGCTTTAGTGGTTAACGTTTCACCATCTACCGCTACTTCAGCCTCTACTTCTGGTTTCATACCCAACAAATCAGCAGCGGCGGCATCCATATTTTTTGGCTGCGGCGCATGAATATTAACCAACTCAATCTCAGGGTTTAAGTCACTACCGAAGCGCTCAAGCTGGGTTTGCATGGCTTCTTTCCATGCTTGCATCGCTGACTTGTCATAAGTCATGTCGGTGCTAAGCTTCGGCGTATGCGTCAAGGCATCTAAAACCACCGCCGGAAAACGAATCTGCAAACGTGCTTTTATCAGCTGCGTTTGGTTATAATCATTGAGTAGTGTTTCTAACGCTTGGCCAGTGATGGCAGGCGCGTCAGCACTGATATGTAGCTTAGTGCTATCAATCGTCGATGACAACAAATACGCTTTTAGCGCTTCATCGTCTTTTAGATACAATTCTTGACGGCCTTTTTTTACCTTATAAAGCGGTGGCTGAGCGATATAAATGTAACCGCGCTCAATGAGCTCAGGCGTTTGACGGAAGAAAAACGTCAATAGAAGGGTGCGAATATGTGAACCATCGACGTCCGCATCGGTCATGATGATGATTTTATGATAGCGCACTTTATCAGGATTATATTCATCTGGGCCGATACCGCAGCCAAGTGCGGTAATCAGGTTACCGACTTCAGCAGAAGACAGCATTTTGTCAAAACGGGCACGCTCAACGTTGAGGATTTTACCTTTTAATGGCAAAATCGCTTGGGTCTTACGGCTACGACCTTGCTTAGCACTACCGCCTGCAGAGTCACCCTCCACTATGTATAGCTCGGATAATGCAGGGTCTTTTTCTTGGCAATCTGCTAACTTGCCCGGTAAACCAGCAATATCCAAAGTAGTCTTACGGCGAGTCATCTCACGTGCCTTACGCGCCGCATCACGCGCACGTGCCGCATCGATAATCTTACCGGCGATTGCTTTACCAGCGCTTGGGTTTTCAAGCAGATAATCATTAAACTTATCATGCATCGCTGATTCGACAGCCGATTTCACTTCGCTTGAGACCAGCTTATCTTTAGTCTGACTCGAGAACTTTGGATCTGGGACTTTAACAGAGACAATAGCGGTCAAGCCTTCACGGGCATCATCGCCGGTTGCGACGACTTTTTCTTTTTTGAATAAGTTTTCACGATCCATATAGCTGTTTAAACCACGGGTCAATGCCGAACGGAAGCCAGATAAATGCGTCCCACCATCGCGCTGCGGGATATTATTGGTGAAACAAAGTACTTTTTCGTTATAAGTATCGGTCCATTGCAACGCCACTTCGACACTGATGCCATCATCTTGTTCACTGACAAAATGAAAGACCTCGTTAATGCCATCTTTGCCAGCATTGATGTAACTGACAAATTCTGACAAACCACCTTTATGCTCAAACTCATGACGCTTATCGATACGCTCATCGGTTAGGACGATACGCACACCAGAGTTGAGGAATGATAATTCACGTAAGCGTTTGGCTAAAATATCGTACTCAAAGATGGTGCCAGTAAATACGTCATTACTGGGGTAAAAGCGGATTTGCGTACCAGTTTGCTCGGTCGCTTCCATCTGTTGAATTTCGCTGTCAGGGACACCATCAGTATAAGTCTGATTGTAATGATAACCTTCACGCCAGATATTCATCTCAAGCGTTTTGGATAGCGCATTAACCACCGAAACACCGACACCATGTAAGCCGCCCGAAACTTTATAGCTATTATCATCGAACTTACCACCTGCGTGCAGTACGGTCATAATAACCTGCGCCGCAGACACGCCTTCTTCTGGATGGATATCGACGGGAACACCGCGACCATTATCCATCACACTGACAGATTCGTCTTCATGGATAATGATATCAATTTGATCACAATGACCAGCGAGCGCCTCGTCAATAGAGTTGTCCACCACCTCAAAGACCATATGATGTAGACCCGTACCGTCATCGGTATCACCGATATACATACCAGGGCGCACGCGTACTGCTTCTAACCCACGCAATACACGAATATCTTTGGAGCTATAATCAGACGGTAACCCTTCAGAAACCACATCTGGTGCAGTAGTTGCTGCCACGTGGTCTGTCGTTAATTGCTCGTGGTCGGTAGGTAATGAATCACTCATGTGCATTCCTTAATCTAGCCGTAATCAGCCGTTTGTTATGAGCGCACCACTACGATGACGCTTTATAACGTTATTTTGGACTTAAATACTTGAGACTTAAATATTGTAGTCAAAACCTTTGATATGCATTATTGGTTAAAACAGGGTTAACCAAAAAATTTGAGTGTTGATATCGACTTAAAAGCAACTTAAGTTCCAGCGTTTCACCTGTCTAACATTGGCTTCTTTTTTTTAAACATTATCAAAGCCAATGGAGTAAATGAAACGTATAACTATCAACTACTTATAAAATTACGGACAATAAAAATCATCCATATAATGCCATCAAATAACTTACTGAAAACAGGACAAAAATAAAGCTCTATTTTAGCATTTTTTTGCCTCTAAGTCACTGTTTACTGAGAGCTTTATCAATACTAAGCGCCCTTTTTAAAATAGTGATTGTTTTGATAAAAAGATGAGATGAAGAACCATAGATTTGAAGGTTTTATAGAAAGAGAAGTGAGCAATGAGAATGCTGATGGTAAAAAACTCTATCAAAAAAACAAAGTACTTATAAAGCTAAAATATCACCTTGTTTCACATGAAACACTTTAGGTTCTGACCATAACTGTTGCACCAAAGGCACAATATCATCGGTCAAACTGGTCATGAATACTTGACACGGCAGCCGTGCTAAAGCCGATAGTAGAATCTGTATCGCCCGACCATCTAATTCTGCGGTGATATCGTCTAATAATACGACTGGTGTGGCTTTTAATTTTGAGTCATTGCTCGGTAAACCCGTATCGCTTTCAGCATTAAGTAACAATGGTAACTGTGACAAGCGTAATGCCGTGATGAGTAACTTTTTTTCACCACGAGACAATACATTAGCGGCCTGCTCTTTTAGGATGGGCAACTTAGTACTTACCTCATTTTTTAACGGCGCACTCGTCTGTGTGTGCTCACGACTCATGTCAACTGCCTCATTCGAGCGCCAATGCACATGAACATCAGCACGATGATTGCCGATACGGGTATAGCCCAATTGCAAATCCTGCTCTAGACGCTCGTTGAGCTGTACGTCAAGCGCAACATTGGTATCATAGCCAGCGTTATAGCTCAGACTCAATTGCTCAGCATAAGCTGGCAATAATTGCACAATGCTTTCAGAAAAATAAGGCTGCCACTCTGTAAATATACGCTCACGATAATGATGGATAAGCGCTGCATGATTACTAAGCCCTCTATCCCATGATTTTAGCTCAGCGAGTTGCACTTGGGTTAAATGACGGGTCTTTTTTAGCAAACTATTGCGCTGTTTTAGCAGTCGTTGATACGCTACCCATTGCGGATGAAAGCCTTGTTTCATGTGAAACACCAACCAATCTAATAGCTGGCGACGACTGGCACTACCCTGCTCTAACATATCCATGGTCGATGGATCTATCAGTAGTGTTGGCAGTTGCTCGGTTAGGATGCTTTGGTTATAAACGGTGGTTTGATTAAGACGTAGAATGGTCGTCGCATCGATTTGCTTTTGAATGGCTAAGGTACTGCCATCAATGAGCTTAGCATAGACGATGGCTGCTGGTTGATGATGCTGAACATAGCGCTTTGGTTGACTATGCCGAAAGCTTTTACCACGGGATAATAAGAATATAGCTTCAAGTAACGAGGTTTTCCCACTACCATTGGCACCGATAATGACATTGCAAGCAGCTGATGATAAGTTGACATAGGTTAAGTTGCGAAGATGAGATATTTGCAGACGTTCAATCATAGTACCGACAGCCGCCTAGTGAGATTGCTGTTTTAATAACAGGCAAAAGTTTGATAAACCAGTTAAATATAGAAGGTTATATTATATAATATAGCACTCGATTTAAGAGTGCTTATATTTATATATAGGGCGTGTTTGATCCTTCGGCGATGGCACTAACAGAGACTGCAAAAGATTTATAACCAATACACTGTATCGTCTTTATAGTGAATCTACTATATACGCATCGGCATAATGACATATTGATGAAACTCATCATTCAGTTGATTGACCAAAACGGAAGCATTTGATTGGCTCATGTGCATTTGCAAATCGCCTTGGATGACACCCAATACATCTTGCAGATATGCAGCATTAAACGATAGCTCCATTGGCTCACCTTGATATTTTGCCTGAATCATCTCCACCGCTTCATCTTGCTCAGCGTTGTTGGCACGTACTTCTACCATGCCATCACTGGCAAAATTAAACACCACACCGCGAGATTTTTCATTACTTAAAATTGCTACACGGCGCAGCACATCGGTCATTTTTTCTTGATTGAATAACGCCAGTTTATCCGTATTGCTTGGCATAACGCGGCGATAATCAGGGAATTTGCCATCTATCAAACGCGCGGTAAAGGTCACCATCAGATTTTCACTGACCTGCCCTGCACTATCCACATCGCCGAACGGCAAACTTACTTGCAAAAACTCACGCCCGAAGCTCAGTGTCACTGCGTTGTCTTGATCACCAAGCATTTTACCTAGCTCAGCGGCCAAGCGTTCAAGCTCAATCACCGCTTTACGCGGCAAGATAGCCTGCATATTTAAATCAGCATTCACATCGATAACACTGCGCGCCAAAGCCAATCGGTGCCCATCGGTCGCGACCGTCGTCAATTGCTGCTGTGACACATCAAACAACATACCAGTGAGGTAATAACGCACATCTTGAATCGCCATCGCAAACTGGGTCTTATGAATCAAATCCGTCAGGCGGCTACGACTGATGGTCAAGGGTGTGATGTTTTCAGGATTGCCCAAACTTGGATAGTCTTCGCTAGGTAATGTCCCCAAGGTGAAGCGGCTTTTGCCACTGGTCAGCAAACAGCGTTCATTTTCTTGAGTGGCGAGATTGACTTGCGCTTGAGCAGGCAGCGACTTACAGATATCTTTCAATTTCGTCGCCGGCAAAGTCGTTGTACCCGCTTCGATACAAGCACCCGCAGGCAATTTCAACGTCGATGTCAGCTCTACTTCTAAGTCAGATGCCGTCAAAATAAGCGCTGACTCAGACAGCTGTAACTTAATATTGCCCAAGATGACCATATTGTGGCGCTTATCCGCCGCCTTGGCTATCAAGTTAATGGCTTTTAGTAACGACTCTCGATTAATCGATAATTGCATGCTTAGTTACTCTTGTTTAAAGGGTTTTCTTGTTTAGATGACTTTTTGAATGGTTATTTTTATAAAATTTAAAATAATGGCTTAATAATACCTTGTCTACTCACTATAATCCATCAATGTCTATGCGCTCGATATGGTCAATATTATAAACCATATCGAGCGACTAAAACACAGCCGTAGCAAAGGCTGCTAACCCGCTTGTAACATCAATGCAAGCGTTTTGTAATCCTTGTCAAACGCTGGATCCGCTGCTCGCAACTCATTAACTTTATCACAAGCATGCATCACCGTCGTGTGATCGCGTCCACCAAATGACTGTCCAATCTCAGGAAAACTATCGCCAGTTAGCTCTCGTGAGAGTGTCATTGCTATTTGACGCGGTCTGGCAATACTGCGCGTACGTTTACGACCCATAATATCTTTGACCGTTACATCATAATATTCAGCGACCACCTTACGAATATTATCCATATTAACGGCCTGTACCCGCATCGCTACGATGTCTTTTAGCGCATATTGCACCATCTCTAGTGTAATTTGTGCGCCCGTCAAGTTAGCGTTGGCAAATACTTGATTTAACGCCCCTTCAAGACGCCTGACATTAGAAACCACATTTTGAGCAATGAATAGGGCGCACTCTTTAGGCAATGTCATGCCATACGAAGCCGCTTTTTTCTGCAGAATTTGTACGCGAGTATCAATTTCAGGTGGATCGACAGCGACCGTTAAGCCCCAAGAAAACCGCGATCTAAAACGTTCATCAAACTCCGTCATTTGTGATGGATGACGATCAGAAGCCAAAATCAGCTGTTTGTCACCACTAGTAAAATCAGCAAATAATGTCAAAAACTCATTACTGCTTTTAGTCTTTCCTGCTAATACATGAATATCATCTACAATTAATAAATCTACTTTTTTTATTTTCTTTTTAAAATCTTCTATTTTATTATTTCTTAAAGAATAAACTAATTGATTAATAAATTTTTCAGAAGTGAAATAATAAAAACTTTGATTATTTTTTAAATAGCGATGTGCTACAGAATGCATTAAATGCGTTTTCCCCAACCCAGAAGGCCCGTATATAAATAGTGGATTGTGGCGATTTTTTGATTGGCGCTTACCAAGCTCATAACAGGCTTTGTAGGCCAGGTTATTGGACTTACCAGTGACAAATGTCTCAAAAGTAAAATCAGGGTTTAGATAGCTTAAAGATTTGGCATCAGCAGAGTCGATTAACTCTGCATGCCGCATATTGGCATCAATATCTGCTTTTGCATTGTTATGATGAATGGTTTCAAATTTATGATCAGCAGGGGGAGGGGAGGGCTTATCCTCTGTAAACAAAGACCCTGACTGTGGTTGGCTATTATCGCCTGTGTCACGTCCAGCGTTATCGACGCGAACCACAACTTCTTCGATACTTCCTTGACTGTGCTTAGCGACCAACTGCTGAATATCTTGCAAATGATTTTTTTTAATATAAGTCACAAAGTAATCATTAGGAGCAAGAATAATAAGAGTTTGTGCTTCTTGATGGGCAGACAAAGGTCTCAACCACATGGTAAATACATTGTCTTTGACGTTGTAACGCAAGTCGTTTAGACATCTATCCCAAATATTTGCTGTGTCTATCATGAAAAATACTAACCCTATAAACTAAAATAATAGATGTGCCTAAGTGGTATAAACCTCTTATCTAACACTAAATACTGCCCATCATTATTCAGCCAAAACTACCTTGGCAAAATGATAAAAAACCATAGAGTGGGCAGGGGTTAATCTAACACAGAAGCCTGTGGATAACACCTTGTTTTTTGTGGATAAGGCTGTGGATAGTTTTGTGGATAAGTTTATTACTCGAGTTATCCATATTTAGCCCACAGGTTATCCACAGGCTTACCCATAGTCTAGTCTTTTGATAATAAAAAGAAATTTAGACTTAACCACAGATAATAAGCCTCCCAATAACAACAATATCTATATATATTAATCAATTATTATTATGGATTTCGTTAAATTCTGTGGATAACTTTCAAGAAGTCGATAAAAAGTAACTAAGATGAACCGATAACTACAAGCAATAAATATCAAATAAAAATAAAGAGTGTGGAACAAACTTACTTCTAGCAGAGTAAAAACACACATCAACAAACAAATCCAATTCGTTTATTGACCAATATATTATGGAATGGTATAATCCTCCGCTATTACGAATTTAGTCCATTATTTTGACAGGTGAGTTATGAAACGTACATTCCAACCAAGCGTGATCAAGCGTAAACGTACTCACGGTTTCCGTGCACGTATGGCAACTAAAAAAGGCCGTCAGGTCTTAGCTCGTCGCCGCGCTAAAGGACGTCATCGTCTTACTGTATAATCAGTAGATTGCGATAAGCATGGCTAGTAGTGCTTGTTGTGTATCTATTGTTTATTGGTAGATTGCGATAGTCAATCATCACAACTGACACGTAGCCATATATCAAAAGCGCCCACATAGGCGCTTTTTTTGTCTCTATATTTTGCTATTATTCTAATATTGTTATTAGCTTTCATACTAGGTTGTACTATGTCCAATACTGTCTCAGCGATACCTACCGCCCGCTTCACTAAAGAGCAACGCTTGCTAACGCCTAACGCCTTTCGTGAGGTGTTTGATGCGCCTGAGCGTAAGCTGCATCAAAGCCATCTCATGGCCTTTGTACGAACCAATACGCATGACCAACCACGAGTAGGTATGGCTATCACTAAGCGTAAAGTACCTACCGCGGTCGCTCGAAATCTCATTAAACGGCAGATACGTGAGCAGTTTCGAATAAGATCTTCTATCTTAGAAAATAAAGATATTGTTTTCATTGTTAAAAAATCTATAAAAGAGTTAGACAATAAAGAATTGAAAAAACAAATAAATAATATTTTTAAAAAAATAGAAATTAAATAAAATGAAAGTTTTATTAAAAGATAAAAATAATTTTTTAAATAAGTCTATTGTTTATTTGATTATCTTTTATCAAAGAGTAATAAGTCCAGTAATACCTGCTCGTTGTCGTTATTACCCAACATGCTCGAATTATGGCAAACAAGCTTTGGCATGGCACGGTGTTCGAGCGGGGGGTTGGTTGTTATTAAAGCGTATTGGTAGCTGCCACCCTTTAGGTGGACATGGCGTTGATTTTGTGCCGCTACCTTTAGCTTCTTATGTTTATCAATACGTACCTTTTACTACTTCATTAAATATGAGTCTTCAAGGTATTGGTGTTTATCGAGACAACAAAAGCTATGTTTCACGGCTAAATTATTTGATGAGTTTGACATAATGGTAAGAGTCTCATGGCGCTGGTATCAGGTCTATTAAGTTACCCACAAGTTATCCACACTCTTGGTATCATTTAAGGCAGAATTTTAGTAAAATAATGCACATTTTATGTAAATGACTAGCAATATAGTTGTCAGATATCAAGATAACTTTGTTGTATGGTCACGACACATGCCCTAATTTTTCATTCCCTAATTTTTTAATCTAGGAAAGGTTTATGCAAAAGATATTTCGGGTGATGATCATCATTGCGATGCTAATCACCGCTTATCTGCTGATTTTGGCATGGCGAGATGATTATGCCGATGCGCCAGCGGTAGATGCAGTGCCAGAAACCACCTCTTCAGTAGGTGCTGACATTCCTTCTACCACCGGTGCAGCAGGTGATATTCCGTCACAGACGCTACCTGTTGATAATGGTGCAGTCGATATTGGTACGGTGACGGCTACTCCTGCTAAAGATGCAGGTCTCATCACGGTAACCACCGATCGCTATGATATAAAAATTAATCCAGAAGGCGGTGATATTGTTTATGCTGCTCTCAAGCAGTATGACGCGACACTCGATAGTGATAAACCTTTTGTATTGTTAGAAAATAACAGCAATCGTGTGTACGTGGCTCAATCTGGTCTAATCGGTCAAAATGGTATCGATACGGCAGAAGGCCGTGCTAATTATAGCCATACTGCTAATAATTACGTGATGGAAGAAGGTCAACAAACGTTGTCTGTACCGCTTACTTATAAAAAAGATGGCGTGACAATTACCAAGACCTTTACCTTTACTGAAAATAAATATCCGATTGATATTAGCTACCAAATTCAAAACGCTTCTACCAACGCGTGGCAAGGTCAGATGTTTGCGCAGCTAAAACGCGATGACAGTAAAGACCCTGGCATGTCAGATAAAGGCGCACTGAGCATGGCGACTTATTTAGGCGGCGCTTGGGGTACACCTGACGATCCTTATAATAAGCTAAAATTTGGCAAGTTCAGCGATAGTGGATTGGCCACGTCCAGTGATAAGGGTTGGGTCGGCATCGTACAGCACTATTTTGTCTCTGCATGGACGCCTGAAAACTTTACGGGTAAATTCTTTAGTCGTGAAACGGGAAATGATTACTTTATTGGCTTTAATAGCGAAGTAGTCAATGTAGCTCCAAGCAAGCAAATGACGTTAAACGCGACACTGTATGCCGGTCCAAAGGTACAGTCTGAGCTAAAAGATGTGGCAGTCGGCCTTAATAAGACCGTCGATTATGGCTTGTTATGGCCAATATCGAAGATATTATTTGCTATCTTGGATGGTATTCATAAGGTTATCGGTAACTGGGGTTGGTCAATTATTGGACTGACTGTTTTAGTGAAAATTGCCTTAATGTGGTTTTCGAATAAAAGCTACTACTCAATGGCGAAGATGCGGGCTATCGCACCTCGTCTAGCAGCGCTAAAAGAAGAGCATGGCGACGATCGTATGAAGATGTCGCAAGAGATGATGGGCATTTATAAAGAAGAAAAGGTCAATCCGATGGCGGGTTGTTTACCAATTCTTATGCAGATGCCAATATTCTTAGCGCTTTATTGGGTGCTGGTTGAGAGTGTTGAGCTACGTCATGCACCATGGATATTATGGATTCAGGATCTATCAGCGATGGATCCGTGGTTTATCTTGCCACTGCTTATGGGTGCATCGATGTTTACACAGCAGCAGCTTAACCCGCAGCCAGCTGATCCAATGCAAGCAAAAGTGATGAAGTTTTTACCTATTATCTTTACCGCATTTATGCTGTTCTTCCCAGCTGGTTTGGTACTATACTGGACAGTGAATAACTTGTTTAGTATGACCCAGCAGTATATTGTTAATAAGAAAGTTGAAGAAGAACAAAAGCGTCGTACCGTCAAGGTAGTCGATTAACCAGTCTTCAAATAGAACCAGCATTGATAAAACCATCGCGTCAGCGGTGGTTTTTTTATAGCTGGTCTATATGTACTATGGTTGACACTAAATACATTTTTTTTGACGCGTGACTGGTATTAATTTTTGTTGCTTGCTGTATCTACGCTGACAGAGGCTGCAAAAAATTAATACCAATCGCACTGTATTTTTCTATATCGAATTGACTATATAGTCAGCTCAAAATAAAAACGATGCGCTTGTAGTAAAGTAATAAAGTAAATAGTAACGTGCTGTTGCTATCCAAAGTTTGCTTTGTCAGTCTGCGTCCAGCCGTCTATAATGGAGTTTTTAGCTAGTGAGAGTAATTGTGGATTCTTTAGAGAAGCCGTCGACTGCACCTAATTCATCTGAACAGCCCAACGCATCTGGATTGGCCACGATTGCTGCTATTGCAACACCGCTTGGGCGTGGTGGTGTCGGCGTTATACGGCTATCAGGCGCACGCGCACATGACATCGCGTGTAAGCTCACCGGTAAGTCAGAATTTAAACCACGTATGGCCAGTTTTTGCCGTTTTTATCAGGCTGATGGTACGGTCATTGACGAGGGTTTGGTGCTGTATTTTAAGGGACCAAACTCATTCACAGGCGAAGATGTGATTGAACTGCAAGGGCATGGCGGGATGATTTTACAAAACCAGCTGCTAGCACGTGTCTTTGAATTGGGGGCAAAACAAGCGAGTGCCGGAGAGTTTTCTTACCGCGCTTTTGATAATGATAAACTGGATTTGGTACAGGCAGAGGCAATCGCTGACGCTATCGATGCGACCAGCGCTGCTGCTGCAAGTAGTGCGATTCGATCGCTTAGCGGTGAGTTTTCACAAAAGATTAATCAGCTGCTTGAGCAGTTAATTCACCTGCGACTCCATGTAGAAGCGGCTATTGATTTTCCTGATGAGGAGGATGTGGACTTCTTATCTGATGGGGTTATACAAACTCAGCTGGAGCAAACACAAGCCAAGATACAGCAAGTACTAGCAACGGCAAAACAAGGACAGCTGTTACGCGATGGTATTCACGTGGTGTTGGCGGGCAGACCTAACGCGGGTAAATCAAGCTTATTGAATCGTTTGGCAGGACAAGAGCGTGCTATCGTCACCGACGTAGCAGGCACCACTCGCGATACGCTGCAAGAGACAGTGGTTCTCAATGGTTTAACGCTGCATTTGACTGACACCGCTGGTTTGCGCGAGACAGAAGATACGGTTGAGCGCATTGGCATTGAGCGTGCTAGAACAGCAATTACTCAGGCTGATATGCTGCTGATGGTTTATGATGTCACCCGTGATCTTGAAGAGGAAATCACACCCTTACAGCTCGCTGAGCAGCTATTTGGTGAGCTGCCAGAAGCCAAGCGCTTATTAATTATTGCCAATAAAAGTGATCTATTAAGGGACAGTAGTGGCGCACAAATCGACTCTGATTCGCAACTTGAAATAGAAAATCGTGGCTACGAACAAGTTAATGTTTCATGTGAAACAGGCGTAGGTATCGATAATTTAGTCGAAACCTTGTGCGCTAAAGTAGGTTTCCATCCCCCAGAAAACAGCCTAATCGCTCGCACACGGCATATAGATGCACTCAGACGGACGGCGGATTGTTTGGCAGAGGCGCATGAGCAGTTGACCGTCTTTCAAGCAGGAGAATTGGTTGCCGAAAGCTTACGCCAAGCTCAACAAAGCTTAGGCGAGATAACAGGTGAGTTCAGTGCTGATGATTTGTTAGGTAAAATATTTGGTAGCTTTTGCATTGGTAAATAACCCGTTGTATGCTCCATCTTAAAATAAGGAAAATGCTATGCACTGCCCATATTGTAATGCGTCAGAGACCAAGGTTATTGACTCACGGCTTGCCGCGGAAGGTGCTCAAGTGCGCCGCCGCCGCTCATGTAATAGTTGCCAAGAGCGTTTTACTACTTTTGAGATGGTAGAGGTGGTAATGCCTAGAATTATCAAATCGAGCAGCAAAATTGAGCCGTACGATAATGAAAAGCTGCGCCGCTCTATCTTACTACCATTACAAAAGCGTCCTATCACTATTGATGAGCAAGAGGCGATGATTAGCCGTATAGAAAAGCGTGTTAGACAAATGGGAGAGCGTGAAGTAAGCAGCAAGGTTTTGGGTGAAATCATCATGAGTGAGCTCAAAACTTTGGATGATGTCGCTTATGTACGCTTCGCAAGCGTCTATCGTGATTTTCAAGACATTGATGCTTTTCATCAAGAAATCGCCAATATTCGACCCAATGAAAAATAAGCTGAATCCTTTATTTTCTTAGATATAGTAGCTCCACTATAGAATAAACAACGATTACTGGATAAGTTTTGCGCCGCCTCTTTCTGCATAGCTTCTGATAGCTTCTGTCAGTGCCATGGCTGAATGTTCAACACGCCCTAATAACTCTCACTCATTGATTAAGTTAACCCCTATGTCAATTCAAAACCATTCTCAAGACTCGCAAGACCGCTACTTTATGATGCTTGCTATCGAACAAGCCAAGCAAGGCTTGTATACGACTAGACCCAACCCAGCAGTGGGCTGTGTCATCGTCCAAGCAGCAGAGATCGTTGGTCAAGGGTATCATCCTAAAGCGGGAGAGCCGCATGCAGAAGTGTTTGCGCTCACAGATGCTGGAGAGCGGGCAGTAGAGGCAACTGCTTATGTGACCTTAGAGCCATGTAGCCATACGGGGCGCACACCGCCCTGTGCGTTAGCCCTTGTGAATGCTGGGGTGAAACGTGTGGTGATTGCAGGGCTCGATCCGAATCCACAAGTTGCAGGACACGGGGTGAGGGTATTAGAGCAAGCTGGTATTGAGGTAACGGTTGGTGTATTAACCGAGCAAGCAGAAGCATTAAATCGTGGGTTTTTAAAGGCAATGCGCACCCAAATGCCTTATGTGAGGCTCAAGATTGCCACCAGTCTTGATGGTCGCACAGCGATGGCAACTGGGGAATCTAAGTGGATTACCTCCGCTGCTGCCCGTGAAGACGTACAGAAGTTACGGGCGCAAAGTGGCGCTATTATTACGGGTAGCGAAACTGTCATGGCTGATAATCCCCAGCTTAATGTTCGCTCCCATCAACTAGGTATCACCCCCGAGCAAGTTCCCGCTCCCAAGATAGTGGTACTCGATAGACGTCAACGCTTAGCGTATAGTCCACAATCTAACTATCAGTTGTGTCGCAGTACCGAGACGCTGTATTGGCGTGAAGACAATTTAAACGACTTACTTACCGTTTTGGTCAATGAACATAAGTGTTATGACGTGTTGATAGAAGCCGGTGCTAGCGTGGCAGGCAGTTTTTTAAGTCAGCAACTGGTAGACGAGCTGATTGTGTACCAAGCGCCTTGTTTGTTAGGGTCTCAAGCGCGGCCAATGGTGGAGTTTAATCCACTATCTTTGGCTCAACAGCTGCGCTTCGATATTCACTGCCATGAGCAGCTAAGTTCTGACCTAAAAATTACTTTATTACCGCTATAAACCTGTTAGTTATAAACAACTTACTCACAGCTTGGGCATAATGTGGGTTGAATGTGGATAACTAAAAATGCTTAATCAAGGTTTCACATGAAACTGTGCATAACTTTGTTCCACATGAAACAATCGTATCTAGATTTCCATTAAAGATAATAATTTTAATATAAAAATCAGTTACTTAGTCTGATTTTTTAAAGTATGGAGTTTTTAGCTAGAAAAATACTTGTTGTGGATAACTTTACGTAAACCAAGGTTTTAGGGTGCCTTGGGTTGTTTTACGATTACTTATCCACAACTTATCCTATGATAAGCATAAGATAAGCAGACGTTTCACCAAGAAATAGACCATATGCGAACGCTGATAAGAGTTTTAGGGGCTGTATAGAATTCAGCTAAGGAACTGACAGAGACTATTTTTTAGGCAATTCGACGCCAAAAATAGTAAGTTTAGTCATTCTAAGCGCGATAGTTTTGGCTATGAAGTGGCAAAAAATAGTCCTGTTCCTTCGGACTGATGCTAAAATCGCCCCAGACGTTGTTGTAAATCTAGCTAAGGTCTCGACATTACCTTCGATTTACGCCTAGTCTGGAATTATTTTAGCGATCAGCAGTCCTAATAGATGAATTCTATACAGCCCCTAATCAATTAAAATATATTGTTTATAGCAACAATATAACCATGAGATGAGGTCAATATGTTTACTGGAATTATAGAAGGTGTTGGAAAGGTTAAGTCTATGCAGCCTATGGGCGGTGACATACGCTTAACGATAGAGTCTGATGAATTGGATTTTGGCGATGTAAAGTTAGGAGATTCTATTGCCTCAAACGGTATTTGCTTGACCGTCGTCCAACTTGGTAGCGACTATTACTCTGTTGATGTTTCACGTGAAACTATCGCTCGTACCGCCCTAGAAACGTTAAAATCGGGTCATATTGTTAATTTAGAAAAAGCGATGCTACCGACCACGCGTTTTGGTGGTCACATTGTCGCCGGTCACGTAGATGGAGTAGGCGTAGTTAGCAAGCTACAACAGGATGCGCGTTCTATTCATATCGAAATCACCATACCATCAGAGCTGGCGCATTATACAGCCACTAAAGGTTCTATTACGGTCGATGGTATTAGCCTGACGACCAATCTGGTACGTGACAATATTGTCTCTCTAAACATCATCCCGCATACCGCTAAAGTGACCAATATTGCCAAGCATTGGCTGGTAGGCAGCAAGGTTAATATCGAAGTCGATATCGTCGCGCGCTATTTAGAGCGTTTATTAAATAAATCGCAAACGAGTGGTATGAATGCACCAAACCCACAAAGTCAGTTATCTGAGGCATTTTTAGCAGATAATGGCTTTATGAAGTAGATATTGGAGAGATATAAAAACAGGTTATTAGGTCGTGATTAAACTATCGGCAGAACAGATTTTTTCTGTATAAAGTGTTTAGAGGTAGGCAGTTCTAAATAAAATCTGTACGTTGTTAGCCACGTGCTACTGGAGTAAGTTTTTCTTACTTGCTGTTCGCAAGCGTGACAGAGGCTGCGAAAAATTCATTCCAGTAGCACTCGTATTTGTTTTAAAGTAAATTAACTATACAAGCAGCCGCTGCATAAGTTGTGGTTAAGCTTCTATAAAACTCTGTAAAACGACCTCCAATTGCTTTTTATCGATAGGTTTAGCTAAAAAATCATCCATTCCTACTTGGATACAGGCATCGCGATCCTCTTGGGTATTATTGGCAGTTAAGGCGACGATAGGAATATCGTCGCCTTGGGCGCGAATAGCTTGGGTGGCTTGTAGGCCGTCCATGACAGGCATTCGGCAGTCCATCAAAATAAGTGAAATCTCCTGCCGCTGCGTTTCCAATACCTCTAATGCTTGCTGCCCATCTTCTGCCACGATGCTACGATAACCGAGCTTGCTTAGTATTTTGCAGGCGATTTTTTGATTGGTTGGGCTGTCCTCTACTACTAATATAAGGGGTAAGGCTGTTTCAGGGTTAACCGATGGGTTAGCTGATGGGTTGGTTGGTTTACTAACCTCGGCTTTGACAGTTTGTGCTTGTGCCAGTACTTGCCTGACGGGCAAGGTCAAGCGCATCAACTCGGAGATCAGCAAGGCGCTGTCCAAAGGTTTTGTCAAAAAGCCATCGCATTTATCCAACAGTATAGAGGGGATACGGCGTTCGGGTTTCATGCTAAACAGTAGCTTGGGTAATAATATATCAGCAAGCAGCTGATTTAGTATTGGCTGACTGTCGTCACTGGCTGTCGTTTGCTTATTATTACCGGGTTGTGTTTGTACCAACTTGAGCTCGTCTGATTTTGACGCGTCATCTACTGTGATGGCACGGGTGTCACGATATTCGTAATCTAATAGTAATATAGGCGCCAGTGTTTGCACATTTTTCTCAAACTGCTGTATTAACTCTGGTAGGGACGCTAAATCTACAGAAGTATAGATAGTCGCTGTGATAGACAAATGGCTGCACAAGGATTGTAAGTATTCGGCAACCAGTGGCTGACTGACGACTGCCATAAGATGAATGTGGGTCAAATGCGGACTGTGGTGATATACCGATTGATAATTTGGATGACGACAAGGAAGATAAAGGTCAAAACTGCTGCCTTTATCGACAGTACTTTTTAGTTCAATAAAACCGCCTAATAACCGAGCAAAATTATTGACGTTATTTAGGCCCAGTCCAGTTTCGATAGCCTCTTGTTCTACTTGATTCATATCTTGATTGTAATTATGACTGTGATCAAAATAATGAAGCAGCTGACTTTGCTTAATTGCTGTGATGCCGACCCCTGTGTCCTGTACGCTAAAACGCACCCAATAATGGGGTTGGTCTTTTGCTACATTCTCATTGAGAGCGGGTAAGCTATTTTTACCGAGTTGTGGTACTTGATCTTGGCTAATGGTCTCGATAATCAACGCCACGTAGCCAGTAGTGGTAAAGTTGATGGCATTATGTAATAAATTAAGCAAAATTTGACGTAAGCGCACATCATCAGTGTCAATGTAACGCGGGCAGTTGGGGGTAAAAAAGTAAATCAGCTCAAGCCCCTGCTGCCGCGTTTTATCGATGATTAAAGCGTTAACTTCTTGCCCAAGCTTATAGATATCGACAGGTTGGATACTCAGGCGAGTTTTTCTTACCTCAATCTCTTCGATATCCAATATATCGTACAGCGTGGTTAGCATACGCTGACTATTTTTAACCAACACACTCAAAGTCTTATTCTGCTGGATAGACAATGTCTGAGGATCGATCGGTTCAAGCGTGTCGATCATAGTCTCTAGCGGTATGCGTAGTTTATGACCGATGACAGAGTTTAATCCTTTGAATTCCTCAATTCGCTGTTGAAGCTGTTGGTTCTGTTGTTGCAACTGCTCAATTTGATTGGCGAACTCATGAATGCTGTTAAGAAGTACGGTAAAGCCATGAACTTGTCCGTGCTCACCGAACCATGGCGTGATATGCAGCTGGTATGACTGTTGGTTTTGTAATCCGTAGACGGTCACTGTGCGAGTGACACGTAAGTTTGACAATGTTTTTAGCAGTAATTGGGTGGATTCATCCTTACCAGCGAAAAAATCTGTCAATTCATAATGGTGGTGATTTTCAGGTAAGCCTATAAATATTTGCTCAAAGCGTTGGTTAAAAAAGCTGATTTGTCCATGGCGCATAATCATAAGCATCGGTAATGGCGCTTGCTCAACCAAACGCTCCAGACGGTGTTTGAGGGTTTTAATACGTCGATGGTTGTTATGCAACTGATAACTGATACGACTCAGTGCATGACCTAAGCGCAAAAACTCAGCAGTCGACTTATCCGCCATAAATGGTGGTGGCGTGTAAGCTTCCTTTGCCTGACTACCCAAGTTATCGGTATAAAGTAACAACTGCTCCCAGTTGGTTCGGCGGTTTAGCATATAAAGTAAAGCGACGATAAAAAACATTATTGCGGTCATCAGTGGTAGCCAGTAGCGATAAGATAACCAGTCAATATCAAGGGCTTTATGGCGCAGTATAATATGAAGTTTATGCCCACTTTTAAATACAATCGTACCTGCTAAGTTATAGGCAGTCAGTGTATAAGCGCTGTTATTAGAGGTGTTAGAGGGTAACGAGGTGATAACTTTAGGGAAGGTAATGGTTGAAAATGTCGCTTCATTAGGGCGAGTATGGCGGTGGATATAAGTCTGCCCCGATGGCAGCATAAAAACCAACTGATAACTGATACCCTCAAACGTCGGTTTTTCTAGAATTTTTGTGATTTCACTGTTTAAGGGGTTAGCATGCTCAGTGATGTCGTGCTGTAAAGCATAAAAAGTATCAATACTCTGTTGTTCACTGTTCTGTTTCATCTCATGAAACAGCGCAACATAATATAGCAACAGCATGACTGTCAACGTCAAGGTGTAAAATATGAGTAAGCGCTGTAAGGACTGAAACTGTTGCATGAAAACTTGGTCCTATGTCGACATAAAAAATATAGTGGAGTTATAAATATTTTGTCGGAGTAGCTGGCTTGCTGATCTGACTGTGGTTTGTGTACTGTGTTTCTTATGTGGCCTACTTTCTATTATAAAGACAAATGTGGTCATTAGTAACTCCGATTGACGCGGTTACAATCATGGCACAACGTCGTAAACTCACCTATAATGAGTCAATTAACCCTATATAATGCATGATTATGACTACAATTGCTTCTGCCTCTACGCTATCCGCGCCGTCTACTACCAATAACCTTTCTTCTAGCAAGCGTCTAAGGGTTGTGTTTGCGGGCACACCTGAGTTTGCTGCTATCAGTCTTGAGACATTAATCAAGCAGCAAGAGTCACTCAATATAGACATCGTTGCGGTGTATACGCAACCGGATCGCAAGGCAGGTCGCGGTCAAAAACTGGCAGCGTCAGCGGTTAAGCAAGTGGCATTAACTCATGATATCGCTGTTGAACAACCAGTTACCTTTAAAAAATCCAGTACAGAAGGAATGGCGGCGCGGCAGACGTTGCGTAGTTATCAGCCAGATGTGATGATTGTCGCCGCTTATGGGCTGATTTTGCCTATTGGCGTATTGACCACACCGACGCTAGGCTGCCTAAATATTCACGCCTCATTATTACCACGCTGGCGCGGTGCAGCACCGATTCATCGTGCGCTATTGGCGGGCGATGACGAGACTGGTATTACCATTATGCAGATGGACAAAGGGCTAGATACAGGCGACATGCTTTATAAGGTGAGCGCTAATATTGAGCCTGATGATACTGCTGCCAGCCTGCATGATAAGATGGCGGCTCTAGGAGCGACGGCCATTACTACGGTGTTGCAGGACTTGCCAATCTATCAAGCGCAGGCTAGCGCTCAAGATGATAGCCAAGCCAATTACGCTGAAAAGCTGGTCAAAACTGAAGGCGCAATTGACTGGGCACAATCAGCTGCTGATATTGAACGCCAAATCCGTGGACTGACACCGTGGCCGGGTGCTTATACTTTTTTAGCAGGGCAGCGGGTCAAAATTTTAGCCAGCTTGCCTATCAACGCATCACAGCAAACCAATGAGCCTGCTGGTACGGTCATCAGTGTTGGACGCAACGCGATTTTAGTCGCTTGCGGTACTGATAGTACAACGGCTGGTGACAAAGAAACGGCTGGAACTTTAGCCATAACTGACTTACAGTTTGCCGGTGGTAAGCCGATGACTGCCGAGCAAATCTGCCACGGCAATCAGCTAAACGATGGTGATCAATTCACTATAGATACAAAATAATTTAACCTATTCTGTCAACAAACTAACTCGCACAAGACGCCATTTATCATACGTCAAGGAAACCCAATTTAATGAGACAAACCAGCACTGCGCCTAGAAATAATAAGCTCAAACCGTCAAGCAACCTTATTATGAATGGTAGCGTCCGCGTCCGTGTGATTCGTACTTTATTGGCTATTCAAAACGGTCAGTCGCTCGCAAGCGTCCTTGATCCGTTATTAAATAGTTTACATGATGGTGATAAAGGGTTTGCTCATGCGCTATTGCTAACGACATTGCGCCAATGGCATGCGCTTGCGCGTTTACTTGATACGCTAGCGGATAACCCTATTGATGAAGTTGAGGTGCGTACTACCATTCAAGTGGGTTTGGTGCAGTTGCTGTATTTGGAAGTGGCTGACCATGCGGCGATTCATGAAACGGTCGAAGCGGCGAAAGAGATTGAGTTCGCCCATGCGACTGGTTTAATCAATGCCATCTTGCGTAAAGTTGCCAAGAACCCTAGTAAGTTCCGTAAAAAGTGTGATAAAAAACACAGCTTGCCTAATTGGCTTGCCTATCAGCTCAAGCAAGATTGGAGTGAGCAGTATGACGATTTGATGCAGGGCCTACGTCAACCTGCGCCAATGTTTTTACGAGTGAATACAGCAGTTACCTCGGTAGCTGACTATCAGCAAGCACTGGATGGGGCAGAGATTGACGCGGATTTGGTTGAGCTAACGAGTGGTTTCAACTTATCTAACTCGTCGGATACAGCCTCATCTAATAGCATATTAACCAAAGGGCTAAGATTACATCAGAGCACTGCAGTGAATGCCTTACCGCAATTTTCTGAAGGAGCTGCTAGCGTACAAGATATGCATGCGCAACTTGCAGCGCCGCTTATCCATAGCGCGTTACTCAATAAGCTGAGTATTAAAAACGATGATGTAGACGTCGATACAGACACGAATAATAATAACAACGAGGTCCGTATTTTAGACGCTTGTGCGGCGCCGGGTGGTAAATTGGCTCATTGGTTAGAATTAATCAGCTCAAATGATTCAACCTTGTTTCACGTGAAACAAAACGACGAATCAGTACCTTTAGTTTCGAAAGTGAAGCTGACTGCGATAGATAATGAAGCGCCGCGTATCGAGCGTATTCATACTAATTTACAGCGCTTGAATCTAAGTCAGCACGACTTGCAGCAAGCTGAAAAGAATGTCGAGCTCAATATCGTCTGTGCTGACGCGACGACATGGCAAGGGGCAGGCAAGAAAAAGAGTAAACTTGTATTTGACGCTATATTACTAGATTCACCTTGTACCGCGACGGGCGTGATTCGTCGTCATCCTGATATCAGTATCCTGCGTACCGAAGAAGACGTCGAGCAAACCACTTTGCTACAAGCGGATATCTTGCACAATTTATGGCCACAACTTAAAGTTGGTGGTTATCTGTTATATGTCACTTGCTCTATTTTAAAGCAAGAAAACGTCGAGCAGATGCAGGATTTCATGACTTACTATAATAATATAACAGCCGTTGAATTTAGCGATGATTGCAATTGGGGTATCGAGCAGGCTATCGGTCGTCAGTGCTTACCGATTGATAGCGAGAGTGGCGATGGTTTTTATTATGCGTTGCTGCAAAAAACTGCTGAATAAACCGTTTTAAATATTGAATAACCTCATTATAGACAGGACAATCTAATGAAATATATCAGTACCCGTGGTCAGACAGCACCGATGGATTTTAGTGATGTGCTATTGATGGGTCTTGCGCCAGACGGTGGTTTGATGCTACCTGAGAGCTATCCAAATATTGATAGTGCGACGCTTGATAAGTGGCGCACGCTGAGCTACCCACAGCTAGCGATGGCGATCATGCAGCGCTTTGCTACCGATATCCCTACCGCTGATTTGCAAGATATTATTGAGCGTACTTATACCGCAGAGATATTTGGTAGTGCCGAAATTGTCCCTGTGCGTAAGCTTGAAGACAATTTATACGTTTTAGGCTTATCAAATGGTCCAACGCTGGCATTTAAAGACGTTGCCATGCAGTTTTTGGGCAATGCTTTTGAATACGTACTTAAAAGAAAAGATGCACGTATTACTATCATTGGCGCGACCAGCGGCGATACGGGCAGTGCAGCAGAATATGCACTACGCGGTAAAGAAAACATCGAAGTCTTTATGTTGTCACCGCATGGCAAAATGAGCGAATTTCAGCGCGCGCAGATGTATAGCTTAACGGATGACAATATCCACAATATCGCCATCGATGGTATGTTTGATGATTGCCAAGATATTGTTAAAGCATTACAACAAGATGCAGAATTTAAAGCAGCTTATAACTTAGGTACCGTAAACTCAATCAACTGGGGTCGAATACTGGCGCAAATCGTTTATTACTTTAAAGCTTACTTTGCCGTGACTGATAGTAATGACGAAAAAATCAGCTTTAGCGTGCCATCAGGTAACTTCGGTAATATTTGTGCCGGTCATATCGCGCGTGAGATGGGCTTGCCAATTGAGCGTTTAATTGTCGCCACCAATGAAAACGATGTATTAAATGACTTCTTTAACCAAGGTGCTTATCAGCCGCGTCCAACAGAAAAAACCTATGTGACTTCAAGTCCATCGATGGATATCTCCAAAGCGTCTAACTTTGAGCGTTTTGTTTATCTATTGCTTGATAAAGACAGCGCCCGCGTCCATGAGTTGTTTGAAGGGGTCAAATCTGGACAAGGTTTTGATTTACCTGAACTAATGGAAGCGGTTAACACACGTTATGGTTTTGCTGCCGGCAAATCTACCCATAGTGACCGTCTACAAACCATCAAAGCGCTTTATGAACAGCATGGTGAATTGGTCGATCCGCATACCGCTGATGGTATCAAGGTCGCCAAAGAGTTGCAGCGAGAAGGTGAGGTGATTGTTTGTGCCGAAACGGCGCTACCCGTTAAGTTTGCAGACACCATCGTCGAGGCGATTGGTCAAATAGATATTGCTCGCCCAGCCCATACCGAGGGTTTGGAGAGCTTGCCGCAACATGTGGTCGTTTTAGACAACAACGCTGAGTTGGTTGCTGAACAAATTCGCGATTATGTTACACCAAATCCAGCATAAAGCGCTAATAGCCCTGAGCTCATATCTAAAGGAGAAATAAAAGAAGGTTTCCACATAAAGGTTACACTATTGTAATAAAGTGTTTATGATTGTGTTATGGTAGATATAATTGTAATATTAGGAACGGCGTCGGCGAATCAGCAATGTGCTAGACGCTTTTTAGGAATAATACCAGCCAATTACTGAACAGCTGCCCTCTAAACGTCATCATAAACAACTTGTTAAGTCCGTAAAGTGCTTGATGCTTTATTACTGCTTGCTCAAACAAGTACAAAGCCTCGAGATTAATCGACTTAAGTAAGCGTTATTGTGGCGATAATAGCGGTACATATTGTGGATATAACAATGAAGATGAGCTTAAAAAAAATAGCAAAAGCGCTGTTGATCACGACGTTTAGCAGTGCCATGCTAATGAATGCTGCCCACGCTAATAATCCACCCCCAACCATTAAAGCAGATGCACCCAATCGCTACATCGTCAAAAAAGGCGATACTCTGTGGGATATCTCAGGCCGTTATTTAGACAGTCCGTGGCGCTGGAAAGAGATTTGGGCAACCAATAAGCAAATCAAAAACCCCAATCTTATTTATCCCAATGACATTCTTATTTTATGTGTGATTCAAGGCAAAACACTCATTGGAGTAGATACTGGCGAGGGCTGTGCTGGGGTTGAAAAACAACTCACTGGCGATGTGGTGGCTAGCACAGTAGCCGTTACCTCCACTGCCAACAGTATACCGCCGATTCCATGGTCTGCTATTCAGCACTGGTTGGATAAGACGATCATCGTCAATCCAGAAGATTTCAACACCACGCCATATATTTTAGCTTCCAAAAACCGCAACTTAATCACCGCAAGTGGCGATAAGATTTATGCCAAAGGCGTCCCACTTATCGTCGGTCAGCGCTATGGTATCTACCGCGAGGGCGAGCTATATGTTGATCCTAAAACGCAAGAAGTGATCGGTTTAGAAGTCACGCAAGTGGCGACTGGTTTGGTTACCTCGACAGAAACCAACGGTGTCACCAGTTTGCAGCTTACGGATAGTTATGGCAAAGAAGTACGTGAAGGTGATCGCGTATTTGTCGAGCTAGATAACTCTATCCCGCCAGTATTTTATCCAGCACCTGCGTCGGTTAGCCGTGGTGGTATGATTGTCCGTGTCATGGACTCAATCAGTTCAGCGGCAAAAGGCAGTGTGGTTGCTATCAATCTAGGTAGTACGCATGGCGCGAAGCCTGGTGATGTATTGATGGTTTATCAAAAAGGGCCATTGGTGCGCGATATCCGCGATAATGATACGCCTGTACGCTTGCCAAATGAGCAAAGTGGTATGGTGATGGTGTTTAATACTTTTGATCATATTAGTTATGCTTATGTGCTAAATTCTGAGTTGCCGTTAAACGTCGGCGATAAGCTGTTACCACCGCCTTATCTATAAGCTCATACAAGGTTTTTTTAAATTGACCACACTCAGCCCGCCCAAACGAGACAAACGACGATGACAGCAGTCACCTCTTCTTTATCAGACGATCAGCGCGCCATACTGGCGCTGTGGTATGAGGTGAATGCGTCATTATCTGCGTATCATAAGCTGATTACTGTTTTTGGTGGTGCACCACTGGCTTGGGTTGCTGGCGTAGAAGCATGGCGACAATTGGGTATTCACCATACCCATCTGGCCCGTCATGAACAGCCAGAGCAAACGCGTGCCAATATTGATAAAATCCAGCAAGCATTGCTAGATAAAAAATACGGTCTGTTATTCGCCGATCAGCCTGACTATCCTGCACAACTCTCGCAAATCTACGACCCACCGCCATTATTATTTTATCGTGGCAATAAATCTCGTCTGCATCAAGCGCAAATCGCTATCGTTGGTAGTCGAAAACCCACCGCACATGCACAAAAAACCACCTTTGATATGGCACAGTATTTAGCACAAGCGGGTTATATAATCACCAGTGGTCTTGCGATGGGTGTGGATAAACGGGCACATTTAGGCGCGCTAGCACAGGCTGAGTCTGAATACCAAGGTCGTACTATTGGCGTCATGGGTACGGGTATCGATGTCAATTATCCCAATCATCATGATAAGTTGTTTAGCCAGATTATCGAGCAAGGCGGTTGTATCATTAGTGAGTTGTTGCCGCACACGCTGCCGCACAAGCACACATTTCCGCGGCGCAATCGTTTGGTCGCTGGACTAAGCCTCGCAACGATTGTGACCGAAGCGACCATTCAAAGCGGTTCGCTGATTACCGCTCGCTTAACTTCTGAGCAAGGCAAGCAAGTCTTTGCGATTCCTAGCCATATTGATAATAGCAATGCAGAAGGTTGTCATCACTTGATACGTGAAGGCGCGACTTTGGTTTATCATCCGCAGCAGGTGCTCGAGGACGTCAATGCTCAGTTGGGTTATGAAAGTTATTCTCATGAATCAAAAGATACTGTGGATAGTATAGATACTACCGAATCTAATAGCTCTCAAACGAATCATAGCCAAACTGCTAAACATACCAATAAAGATAAAAGTACCGCCATAGTCGCTAACCTGCCACCACCTTCTAATATCAAATCTGCTCCTAAACCTATCGTTGTACCTGAGCATTTAACCCTCGTTTATGAACAGCTTGATTGGCATGGGCAGGATTTGGATGCGCTTATCGTAACTACTAAGCTTGCGCCACCACAATTAATTGGACAGCTGATGGAGCTTGAGTTACTGGGTACGATCAGTGTGCAGGGCGGACGCTATCTGCGGGTCTAAAGCCACATCCTCTCTAACTTTTCATTTTTTTGCTTATCATTTCTGAGTATTTAAGCCCAGCACAATGTTGGTATAGTTGAGTCACTTTAAAACTGATTCAGGTGCTACTGGAATAAGTTTTTTGCAGCCTTAGCTATCCTAGTCTTTCTTTATCCTGTGTTATTATAAGCGCTTACACTTTATCTTTCTAAACATTCAAATTATGAGCCAATCTGCACCATTCATCACGGATTCCGTCATTCAAGCTGCTAAGTGGCTCAAAGAAGGGCAGCTGCTCGCTTATCCAACCGAAAGCGTCTGGGGTGTCGGTTGTGACGCTTATGATAAAGAAGCAGTTCAGCGTATTTTAGCCATTAAACAGCGCCCACAAGCCAAAGGTATGATTGTTATTACCGATAGTGTAGAGCGGCTGGCACCTTTATTAGACCCGTTAAATGAGGCGCAACTCAAACCTATTCTAAAAAGCTGGCAGATAGATAGTGAGCATATAGATCTAAAATATAAGCAAGCCCATACGTGGTTGTTACCTATCCCGCAGATACTGACGACCATTATTCCTCCTTGGATAATGGGGCAGCACCAGACGATAGCCGTGAGAGTGATCGCTCATCCTATTATCCGTCAACTGTGTCAACAGCTAGTCAGTACTCAGAACCCATTCGGGTTGCTGATCTCGACGAGCTGTAATCCATCAAGTGAACCGCCTGCGATGACTTTTTCTGAAGCGTATTCTTATTTTGGCGAGCAAATCAGCTACTTGCAAGCTGAGACATTAGGCTATACCTTACCGAGCCAAATTCGTGACGCAACCACTGGTTTAATTGTTCGTTAGAGCACAGCAATCCACTAAGCAATAAATATTATTCTTTTATTTCTGTCTTGACAGAAATAAAAGAATAGCGCAGTATGAATGATTAGGGCGTGTCCTCATTTTAAAAATGGTGATAAAAATGAGTTAAATTGCAGTTAAACAAGGAAAATAGTGCAGATAATATCGGGATACTAGCCAACTATTTGACGATGTTTAGCCATTTTTAGCCCATTTAGGTATTATCGTTTAGATTGAGGACACGCCCTAAGATAACCAAATTATTCAAGATAGTGAGTAAATAATAATCATGAAACTAAATCCTGTGACCGAAAAATTTATCTTACATTGGGGCGAAATGGGCTCGCAGTGGGGGGTCAATCGCACCATGTCACAGATTCACGCGCTGTTATTTATTATCGGTAAACCGCTAAATGCTGAAGAAATAACCGAAACACTTGGCGTTGCGCGCTCTAATGTTTCAAACAGTATTAAAGAACTACAGCACTGGGGATTAGTACAAAAGATCTCGATATTGGGTGACCGTCGTGATCACTTTACGACCAATACCGACGTTTGGGAGTTGGCGCGTATCATCGTCGTTGAAAGGCAAAAACGTGAACTGGAGCCAACGGTACAGTTTTTACAAGAGTTGATGGACAGCCCTGAGTTTGAGCATGAGAATAGTGAAGTCAAAGCACGCATTCGTGAGACGCAAGAATTCGTTGAGACCGTGACTACTTGGTCTTCTGAGATGCTTAGACTACCGACAAGCGCACTCAAAAAGGTATTGAAGTTGGGCGCTAGCATTAAAAAGGTCTTACGTTAGTGGTGCGTTAATAGTGCCATAGCTTATTTAAAAGAAAAAATTTATAAATTTATTTCTGTTATGACAGAAATTTATGTAACAGATTGAGGTTTTATTAGCTCTTTTCATAGTAATAACAAATGGATGTGGCATATGAAAGCGAATAACACACAGGGTAATAAAAGCATAGCGATTAAAGATGCGATCAATGCAGTGCAGTGGCAAGACTTGCGCCAGCTAACTCGCGGTCAAATTGCCTATAATATTATTTTGCCTTATCCATTTTTATTGCTGTCATGGTGGTTTGCCAGTCAGTCTTGGTATGTACTAGCGTGCGGCGCGTCTTATTTATTCTTTGCCACGGCTTTTCGCCAAGCTCATGATGGCTATCATCATAGTTTGGGTACAGGAAAACGTACGACGACTGCCATACTATTATTGCTTAGCGTGCTGTTGATGACCAGCTTGCACAGCATTCGAGCCACCCATATGGAGCATCATCGTGACCCATTGGGCGACAATGACATTGAGGGCAGTCTGGCAAAAATGTCGTGGTGGCGAGCGATGTTAGGTGGTGTCACGTATCGACTAAATATCTATCGTCAAGGTTTACGTCTGAGCAGTCGCCGTAATCAGCGTATTGCGTATTTAGAGTTTGGTTTGATTGCTGTGGTCGTCTTGGTTGCTCTTGTATTGACCGCATTTACTATTCCTGCTCTTGCTATGTTGGCGCAAATATTGATCTATCACCTACTGACCATGACATTGGCCAATGCCAGCGTCGGTATCATTGCGGTGTGGGGTGTGCATCATGATTGTGATGAGACCATCGCCCGCACCGAGCGTAATCCATTAGTCAACTTGCTGACCTTCAATTTACTCTATCATGTAGAGCACCATCTATTTCCTGCTGTGCCATCCAATCATTTACCGGAGCTTGCCAAGCGTTTAGATGCGGCAGCGCCACACCTGACCAAAGCGCACGTATTGCCAAACATGGCTACTGTCATGGAATTTATTAATAATCGTTGGAATAAATTAAAAGACAAATATCAAAATAATAACAATAGTGACTGTCCTATTCGTAAGCATTTTGCTTAGAGTAATAAGCAGAATAGACAAAGTCAAAATACTTATCCACTAACTATTCACAGTAACTTCATTAGCACTACCAATGCACTATTTATACTAAATAAACAGCTAATATAAATAGGAGAAATATAATGAATAATAGTTTGGATGCTTACCCTCATTTAACCGTGATGATTTTGTTTGCAGGTATTGGTAGCGTGGTTGGCGGATTGATTGCTGAGCTGGCTTTATTGTTTATCTTTCGAGAGGCCAGTTTTGCCCAAATTGGTTATCAGCCATTGTTATATGTTGGTTTGCTGGGTTTTATTCCTGCGTTATTAACGGGCATTATCATCGCCAGCCAAAAGCTATGGCGCGAGGATCATAAAAGTATACGCACGACTTTTTTGATTGGGTTTATAACCTCAGCTATTTATATGGGTGCAATCGTCTTATATTTAGGCATCAACTCATGGATAGAAGTTGGTGTGCTGTTGGCTTTTATGGGTATCGTTGGTGTTTTTGGCGGCATTAATTCAGCCATTGCTGGCTGTATAGCTTTACCAAAAGCATGTAAAAGTGGTTTTGATATCAGCGCTAAAAAAGTAGACGATGGTTATGATAGTTTAAGTTTTACTAAATAATAAATATGATAGTTAATATCATACAGGGAGTAGGATATGAATATTTTAATCAGCGGTGGCTCAGGGTTTTTGGGTAGTGCCTTTAGTAAAGAGCTAATCAAGCGTTATCAGCAGGTGGGTAAGGAGCTACATATCACTTGGCTGACGCGTGATAGCAGTCAGACACATCCGAGCGATATCGAAATGATGACTTATGATGAGTTGGCTAATTCGGATAACAGCTTCTATGTGATTATGAATCTAGCGGGTGCAGGGATAGCGGACTCGCGTTGGAGCGATGCACGTAAAGAGCAATTGCTCGCCAGCCGTGTTAAGCCTACTGAGTCGCTATTGGCCTTTATTGCCCGTACCAATCATAAACCTAAGCTGCTGCTTAGCGGCTCAGCCATTGGTTGGTATGGCACCCAAGGTGATAAACCGTTGACCGAAAGCAGTGAATTTAAAACAGATTTTTCACACAAACTATGTGATGACTGGGAGCAGCTAGCATTGACGGCAACCGAATATAGCGTGCCTGTAGCTATCGTCCGTACAGGTGTGGTTATCCATCCTGAGGGTGGTATGCTCGGCAAACTATTAACCCCATTTAAAATGGGCGTCGGTGGGCAGTTGGGTGATGGCAAGCAAATCATGAGTTGGATAAGCCGCGAGGATTGGGTAGGGGCAGCGATATTTATTATTGAGCAGCATTTGGCTGGCAAGGGCGCTGATAATGGTATTAATACTGGGCAAACGACTAGCGCAACCACATATGATAATACTTTGCAGACCACTAACGATACAACAGCGGTCGTCTATAACCTCACGTCGCCCAATCCAGTGACCAACCATACCTTTACCAAAATACTGGGTGAATGGTTACACCGACCAACTTTTTTTACTTTACCTGAGTTTTTACTTAAGCTAATGTTTGGTGAGATGTCAACGCTACTGATTGATGGACAAAAGGTGTTGCCGCAAGCATTACAGGGCGCAGGTTATGAGTTTAAACAGCCAACGTTGAAGCAAGCGTTAGAAGAGCAGGATTCTTAAATCATTAAATGGATGTTTCATGTGAAACAAGTGGGTTGATACATTTAGTTCACCTCAGAGTATTAAGACGACAATAATATGGTTTCTAAAAATAATAAAGCTTCAAAATTAACGCTAGAAAAGCAAAGTAATATAAAGTCTTACCCTTGGTTAAGAATCCTTATAGGGTTTGGTTTACTTGGTGGCTGGGTAGGAGCCACTATTGCAAGCCTGATATTAACTCTATTTGTGGATCTTGGGACAGAATCATGGCTAGATTTTGATTTCCAGTTCTTTATAGAAAATATGTTTAGGGGTCTTGCTTTTAAAGTGATAGCCGGCCTACTACCAGCATTGATAACAGCAGGCATTGCCATTTATCTAAAACTGTATCTTAGAACGTTTAAAAACTGGCTTGTATTAGGCTTACTTGGTTTTATTGCAACTATTCCATTTAGCATAATTGCGTTGACGATGGCTGAGACAATAGATTTTGAGAAATTTTTATTTGCTGTGTTGGTGGGTTTATCTGGGTTATTTAGTGCTCTTATATTAGGCGGCTTAACCATTCCTAGGTTTCAAAAAAAATAAGACTCCAGTTTTTGAAAAATTAGAAAACTCTATGAATAAAACCAGACCCAATTATCCTAAAGGAAAAATTATAAACCAATATGCACAATTTGGAGGGGCACTAGGTGGAACATTTCTCTGGTTGACCATAGCAGTACCTGATGTCTTGTTTAATGATCATGATTTCGGTGCGCCCGAAGTACTGAATATTACTAACGTCTATCTCATCACTGTATTTAATATAGTTTGGCTACTAGGGTTTGCGCTGATTTTCTATGTGGTCTTTGGATTTATATTAGGACTGTTACCTTCGTTATTTACAGGCTGGATTCTTGCGCAAGTAAATGCTTACCGTAATTATAAAGGCCTTCTTATATCTTTAATTACTGGTGGTTTTATGGGCTTTGCCTTTCTATCAGCGACAGAGCTACCTTTTATCATTCAGGTTTTGACTGGTGGTGTCAGCGCTTTAATCCTAGCATTATTTGCCCTACCTAAGGCATGAATGGGCAAGGCTAGATATCTACAACTACACATTTAGGTGTTAATGAGATAATAAGCTTTAAGGTTTTTTAACTGTGATGTTAGCTCTATCAGGGTTGTTTAGCTCCACTGTAATAGGTGGTGTTACAGTTCCTAAGTTTCATGTGAAACCTAAATGGAGGTATGTATGAGTGACATTGAGATCAGCGCTACAGCCACTGTAACCAACTATCCTAAAGGTAAGGTGATAGGAGTTTATGGATTGCTAGGTGGAGCGATAGGCGGTCTGATTGTCTTCTTATATATGATTGTGATGTTTGTAATTGACGGTAATATTTTCAGCCAAGAGTTAACAGATATTTTCAAAATGCTATTAGCTTCTATTGTAGGCGGATTCTTTTTTGGGTTAATACCCTCTCTTATCGCTGCATTAATTACCACTAAGTTTAAAATATACTTTGATTTAAAACTAGAAGAAATAGTATCGTTATTTTTCATTGGACTGTTTAGTGCTTTTATATATATAGTTTGGTTCACTGTAGATAAAGAATTTATGGATGCTGTAGTGGGGACTATCCTATTTTGCTGTGTTGGTGGAACTAGCGCAGTCATCATAGGATGGTTTGCACTTCCGAAACACAAATAAAATTAATAGATTTTCATTGATGAAGTTTCTGTGGAAAAAAAGACACGATATTCAGAACATCAAATTTTTAACGTAAGATAGCATCATCTTTATTTAACTAGATTTACTTATGTGGCTTTTTATCGTTTTTACGCAGTTGCTCGCTATTATGACTAGCATTATTCTTTGGTGGTTAATAAAGCCAAGAATGACTGCTACTAAAGTTGCGCTGATATCTGTTGTCTTTATTATTAATAATATCGCTCTCCTTTATGGCTTGAGTGAGTTTTGGTACGAGCGTTTTCACGTCTATTTGGTTATCAGTATTTTGCAAGGCTTTATGTTTTATGCCGCTTTAATAACGGCTGTGCTTGCAGGGGTTTATGCTCTAATACTTAAACAAAAGCCACGACCAATAACCATTCGTGTGTTTGCAATGGTGGTTTATATCAGTATCGTGAGCCTCGCTATATTTAATGCCTACTCACCCGAGGTACATCGATTGACAGTTACGACAACCAAACCTCTCGATAAGCCAATGGAGATCGCATTGGTTTCTGATACGCATCTGGGCAGATGGTTTGGTAATCGGCAGATAGATAAAATGGTTAAGCTGATTGATAAGCAAAGTCCAGACGTGGTGGTCATCGCTGGTGATATTATGAATGACACCACTATTGCTTACGATAATACCAATATGCATGAGCAGTTATCAAAACTAAAAGCACCGCTTGGCGTTTATGCGACGTTGGGTAATCATGACTATCTAGGCTATGATGAACAAATAGCACAGGCTATTGAGGCTGCTGGTATCAAAGCCCTTGATAATGAGAGTGTGTTATTAAACGATGCAGTATGGTTGATTGGGCGCTCGGACGATGTGGATCTAACCAGACTGTCAGCGGATGAGTTACTAAATCAAGTGGATGCCGATAAGCCAGTGGTGTTTTTAGAGCATCGCCCTTCGATGATGGATGAAGTCAGTGCTTTACCAGTGGATTTGCATCTGTCTGGGCATACTCATGGTGGGCAGATATTTCCATTAACGATATTAATGGACTGGTTCTCACCATTAAATTATGGTGCCAAAAAAATAGCCGATACACAGTTTTTGGTAACCTCAGGCTATGGTATCGGTGCAGTGCCTTTTAGACTAGGTACGCGTTCTGAGGTTTGGATAATTACCTTACAGTCGGCAAAATAGCTCTACATAATTTACGCTGTAAATCTCTATCGGCACGCCAATCTGCTAGGAAACCTCATGCGTTACGCATTTATTATCACCATTATTGTGCTGTTGCAGCTTTTTAGTTTAGGAGCGGTACTCAGCTTACAGTGGTGGTTACAGCCTTGGATTGTTTCAATTACTATACCGCTATCACCGGCTATGGTGTGGGTAGTGGTTTTTGCCATTACCAATAGCCTGTTGCTGTTGAGCGTCAGCAAAATATTTTCTAATAGCTATCGCTGGATAAGCGCTTGGATGTTAGTGATGCACTTTATAATGCTCACCGCTTTATCGACCAGTTTACTATATGGCGGTTATTGGCTCTTAAATAGCTGGTTCGGTATTACGCTTATTGATGGAGAAATACTTACTATTGGGTTACGCATTTTTGCGCTGGTTTTCTTTGTAGCGTTGTTTATTTACGCCCTATATAGCGCTTATGTGCCGGTTGTGCGTAGGCTGTCTATTAGTATTGATAAGCCTATGGCTAAGCCATTACGCATTGCTGTAGCCAGTGATTTACATTTGGGCAGATTGTTTGGTAATAGTGCGATAGATAGGCTACATCATCTTATTATAAAAAATAAAGCCGACATACTGCTGATGCCGGGCGATATCATGGATGACAATACGCAAGCATTTGCTGATTATAAGATGGCAGGAAACTTGGCTGAGTTATGTAAAATCTTGCCATATGGCGTCTATGCTACTTTAGGCAATCATGATTTATATGGACACGAGCAGCCGATTAGTGAAGCGCTGTGCAATGCAGGCGTGCAACTGTTAAATGATGAGGTGAAATGTCTCATGCACCAAGGACAAGCACTTTGGTTAGTAGGACGTTTTGATAATCATAAACGTCAACGTGTGGCGACCACTGAACTGATGGCGCGCGTCGATAGTACCAAACCTATTATTATGCTCGATCATAGACCTAGCGATATTGCTAAGCATAGTCAGCTACCGATTGATTTACAGGTTTCAGGACATACTCATAACGGACAGATATATCCAGCCAACTTTATCGTCCATGCTATCAATCGCTTGGGCTATGGTTATGAAGCCATTGGCAAAGGACACTTTGTCGTCTCCTCAGGTTATGGTTTTTGGGGTATTCCGTTTCGACTGGGCTCGCGCTCGGAGATTTGGCTAATCACTTTGAATGGTAAGAATGAAGATAAATTTTAAAAAAGTAATGTTTAAGAAAGTAATATCTAAATAGCACTATTCTGTAATATAAATAAACCAGCACTCTTTTATGCAATAGACCCTAATAACTATGCCGCTAATTGCGACTGGGTATTGATAACATCGCGCACAAAGCTCGCAAAACCTTTAATGATATCGCCTGTTTCTTGTCCAATCCCCTGATGAATACTCATAAAATGAATAAAACCATGGGGCGCACCAAGTACGGTATAAGTCTCAACAGGGACATCATGCGCTTTCAATTGTTTTGTATAGGCAAAAGCTTCATCACGCAGCACATCCAGTTCAGCGGCGACAATATAAGTCGGGCATACTTTACTATTGTCACCAAGCATGGGGCAATTAAGGATATGTTGGCGTGGCAATGGGCTGTGATCAAAACATGCGGCATCAAACACCGCCACGTCAGCATGATCTAATAGTAGACCCTCACCATACAATTCCCAGCTTGGATAATCTGTCTCGATATCCGTCACTGGATATAAAGGCATTTGCGCAAGCGGACTGGGTAAGCTTTTTAATAATTCAAACATATCTTGACCGTCCATACTCAAATCTAGCCAAGCGTCTTCAGTGGGTGCGGCGAGCTGCTGCGCCATCAACGTCGACAATCCACCACCAGCACTATCACCAGCCAGCACTATCCGAGATGGCGTTGCCCCCAGCGATTGACAGTTTTCAGCCAGCCATGCATAAGCAGTAATACAATCTTGCAAGGCAGTTGGTGCAGGGTATTCAGGCGCTAAGCGGTAATCGACGCTGACCACTGGCCAGCCAGCCTGCTCACAAACCGCATGACAAAACTCATGATGGGTATCGACGTCGCCGATACAAAACCCACCACCGTGAAAAAACAACATAACCGTTTCGTCGGGGTTATGAATCGCGCATTTTTTAGTATTTATCCCATAAGAGCGTTTACTCGCCTGATAACAACGAACAGTCATATCGCCATCGTCAGCATTAGCGATGGTCTTATCTTCCCAGCTAATAGGTGTGTCGCCTTTTTTGGCACAACGCATTAGGCTGCTAAGTGTATTAATACTGGCTTGCTGCCATACTCTTGGCGATTGCATAGCGACAGCATCCGCCGCAAACCTGTCACGCAGCTCGTGCATGGGCGTTAGCTCTAAAGGTGTTTTAAGGTTGCTGTTTACGGCTAGTATCAAACGCAAATGAGCGTCAGCATGCAGATATTGCTTTGAGCTGGGTCCTTTGAGATAGCTCACCAAGCTTTCTAATACAGGCGTTGGCAGGCAGCCCAAACCTTTCATCGCATAATGCAAGGTATGTGACTGATAGTTTATCATCGGACTGTAGCTAAGCATTTTTTCTGTAATGCTCAAACGCTTTTCTTCTGCACTATTTTCTTTTATGCCCTTATCTACGGTATCCGTATCTACTTGAGCGGATGACGCTAAATTTTTTGGCGTTAGGTTCGTCGATGTTAAGTTCATCGTCATCAACGCTTTATTAAGTAGAGTGTTGATTGATAGTACTGCTGAATTAGACATAACACCCTCATTATTGGTCGTTAATATTTGATCAATGACCGTTAGTAGCTGTTGTAATAGGTCAGCGTAAATCTAACGTAAGTTGCAATATTTGTAACAATAATAAATTAATCATCAATAAAGTTGAGTGGTGTTTGGTAATGGCTTAGATAGTAATGGTAAAGAAATTGGAATAAGTGACGGTTTTTTGTACGTTTTTTTAGCAGATACCTATATTAGCTGACAGCAAAAGAAACCTTATAAAGAGAATTTAGATGATATTTCGATAACATTTGTTATAAATGCAAAAATTCCTTAGCTTTAGGCTTGAAATTTGACCCCATCACCTTTATTAATCAGCTATCGAAGCGTATTAATAAAAACAATCAGTGACTGTTATTAAGAAACTAATAAAGTATTAAGCATCTAATAAAGGCGCAAGATGACCAACAAATAGCGTGGCTCTTGTGTCCTGCATTAACCGTTCTTATTAAGCATTACTAAGTATTATTAAACATTATTAAAATTCTAAGGAGTTATCATGAGCGAGCAAAACCAAAATCAAGAGCCTGTTGATCAAAATGTGACCCATGACAATATTGAGCATAGCGACAGTATTTTAGAAGAAACCATGAAAGAGTTTGATCCACAAAACAACGAAGGCGAAGAAGCGACTATCGAGAATGAAATTAACCTTGATACCTTTGCCGCCCGTATTAAAGAGCTAGAAGGTGAAGTTAAACAAGCCAAAGAAGGCACTGCTCGTGCCAATGCTGAAGCTTATAATGCGCAAAAACGTATGGAGCAGGAAACAGATAAAAGCAAAAAATTCGCGCTGCAAAAGTTTGCAAAAGAGTTGTTAGAAGTCGTCGACAACCTAGAGCGTGCTATCGAAAACGCCCATGCAGATGATCCTGTTACTGAAGGCGTAAAACTGACCCATAAAGCGTTATTAGACGTGTTAAATAAAAATGGTGTCGAAGTGGTTGAACCACAAGGCGAAAAATTTAACGCTGACTTACATGAAGCGGTAGGTATCGACCCCGATGCGCCAGCTGATACGGTTGGTACAGTGTTGCAAAAAGGCTATAGCTTAAACGGTCGTCTATTGCGTCCAGCAATGGTACGTGTTGGGCAATAGTATTTAAGATAGTAGTATTTAAGACAATTCAGCTTAAAAACTAATACCGCGGGTATTAGTATTTAAAAAAGAAGTCTTTAACAGTGCTAAACCTTATTAGAAGTAAGGGTTTTCACAAAAAATCACATAAAAGGCATTATTTACGTGGTTATTGACTTGAAAAAACGACCACGTAAACCTATATAAAGCAACAAGTGACCCGCTAGAGACAATTTCTAAGGTCTGATGATATAAATATTTTTGTTTAAAAATAAATTAGGAGCAATTAATTATGGGTAAAGTAATTGGTATTGATTTAGGTACAACTAACTCATGTGTCGCAGTGATGGAAGGCGATAAAGTTAAAATTATCGAAAACGCTGAAGGTACTCGTACCACACCATCGATTGTCGCTTATAAAGATGACGAAATCCTCGTTGGTCAGTCAGCCAAGCGTCAAGCAGTGACCAATCCAAGCAACACCTTATTTGCAATCAAGCGTTTGATTGGTCGTCGCTTTGATGACAAAGTTGTGCAAAAAGACATCGGTATGGTGCCGTACAAAATCGCCAAAGCGGACAACGGTGATGCGTGGGTAGAAATCAATGGTAAAAAATTAGCACCACCACAGGTATCTGCTGAAATATTGAAAAAGATGAAAAAAACTGCCGAAGACTATCTTGGTGAAAGCGTGTCTGAAGCGGTCGTTACTGTACCTGCTTACTTCAATGACTCACAACGTCAAGCTACTAAAGACGCTGGTAAAATTGCTGGTCTAGATGTAAAACGTATCATTAACGAACCAACGGCTGCTGCACTTGCTTATGGTATGGACAAAAAGCAAGGCGATAGCACTGTTGCCGTTTATGACTTGGGTGGTGGTACATTTGACGTATCAATCATCGAAATCGCTGATGTCGATGGTGAGCAGCAATTTGAAGTACTAGCGACCAATGGTGATACATTCCTTGGTGGTGAAGACTTTGACTCAGCCTTGATTGACTTTTTAGTCGCTGAATTCAAAAAAGACCAAGACGTTAACCTAAAAGGTGACTCTCTGGCGATGCAGCGTCTAAAAGAAGCGGCAGAGAAAGCAAAAATTGAGCTATCAAGTGCCCAAAGTACTGAAGTGAACTTGCCATATATCACCGCTGATAGCAGTGGTCCTAAGCATTTGGTCGTCACGATCAGTCGCTCAAAACTTGAGAGCCTAACAGAAGAGCTAGTACAACGTACAATGGGCCCATGTAAAACTGCCCTAGAAGATGCTGGTCTAAAAATTGGCGATATCGATGATGTCATCTTAGTTGGTGGTCAGACTCGTATGCCATTGGTACAGCAAAAAGTACAAGAGTTCTTCAGTCAAGAGCCACGTAAAGACGTGAACCCTGACGAAGCAGTAGCCGCTGGTGCAGCGATTCAAGGCGCGGTGTTGTCTGGTGATAAAACTGACGTACTATTGCTTGATGTGACGCCATTGACGCTAGGTATCGAAACCATGGGTGGTGTTATGACCCCAGTTATCGAGAAAAACACCATGATTCCTACCAAGAAATCACAGGTATTCTCAACGGCAGAAGACAACCAGCCAGCCGTAACCATTCAGGTTTATCAAGGTGAGCGTAAAATCGCCAACCAAAATAAACAGCTTGGACGTTTTGATTTAACGGACATTCCACCAGCACCACGTGGTCTACCACAAATCGAAGTGAGCTTCGACATCAACGCTGACGGTATCATGAATATCTCAGCAACTGATAAAGGTACTGGTAAAGCGCAAAGTATCCAGATTAAAGCAGATTCTGGCTTGTCGGATGAAGAAGTCGAGCAAATGGTTCGTGACGCAGAAGCAAACGCTGCGGAAGATGAGAAATTTGCTAACCTAGCGCAAGTGCGTAACGAAGCAGATGGTCGTATCCATGCGGTACAAAAAGCGCTAAAAGAAGCGGAAGATAAAGTCACTGAAGATGAAAAATCAACAGTAGAAGCAGCGGTCACTGAGCTTGAAACAGCGGCGAAAGAAGATGACCATGACGATATCAAAGCCAAACTTGAAGCCTTAGATAACGCTTTCTTACCAATCAGCCAAAAGATTTACGCTGATAGTGGTGCGGGCGCAGAGGGTATGGATCCAAGCCAGTTCCAAGAAGGCGCTGAAGGCGCAGCGGATAGTAGCCAAGCCGACGATGATGTCGTTGATGCTGAGTTTACTGAAGTAGACGAAGACAAAAAGTAAGGCTATTAATAATTAGTTAAATTAACAAGCTGTTCAATTAGAAAAACGCATCCTTCGGGGTGCGTTTTTTTATGGTTGTTATTTATAAAAGATAACCTACCACTCTATATCTTGTCTTTACGGTTTAAACGCACTCACTATCAGTACTTCGTAAGTCAAATTAACGATAGGCTGCCCAATATCATCTTGCGCTGAAAAATGTTGCCAATAATCTGACTCAAACTGTTGCAAGCGTGCTTTTGTCCACCTAAAGGACTGGGTATTGCTGGAGTTTATTTGAGTACGATTCGTCGATACGCCCGTCAGTTTCATATGTTTTAAGACAGCGTAGGGACTGGAAAACGGTAACTCAAAACGCTGGGTGAACAGTTTGATTTTCTCAAATCCAGCATTGACGAGTGCTAATTGCCACTCATCAATGTCTGGATAATCGAGTCCTTGACCAGTCAAACGCTTAATCTGCCAAAAATTATTTGGCGTAAAAGTGTTAAATAGCAGTTGACCGCCCGCTTGTAAGCGTAACGCTGACTGTGCGACGAAACTTAAAGGCTTATCAAACCACTGCACTGCGTTAGCACTGATTATCAAACTATGCTTTGCTACCAAATCCATGGTTTCAGCATCACCGATCTCTATATCGGCAGTTGGTAATATTGATTGCAGTGTATCGGTCTGTTCAGCGCATAACTCATTGATCAGCCAATGCTGGCTTTGTATCTGTGCAGCTATTAAACGGGTCATTTGACCGGTTCCTGCACCGACTTCCAACACACTATCTTGCTGCGCATGTGCAATATTGGAGGATAAGTATTGACAGACTTGCTGCTGAATATTGGCATGCTGGTCATAGTCGCTGGCATTGGCAAAATGACGAGCGATGGTTTTTTTTCTGGTGCTAAATGTATCCGTTTTGGCGAGTGTTTTCATAAGGTTTATTATATCCAAGTGAGCCAGTTATCAATCGATAGTAGCGCTGACATCTCTATTACAGAACAGCGTCATAACTGTCTTATCAATTGCTCGCAGTCTTTATTTGTTAGCTTGGCATTCATGACCAAACGGATACGCGCCGTGTTTGCAGGAACGGTGGGTGGCCTGATAGGCATCGCGTAAAAACCTGCTGCTTGCAACTGTTGTGCTTTGGCAAGAGTGCTGGCGTTATCACCCAATATGTAAGGCACAATGGGTGACTCATAGTTTGGATATTGAATAGTTGGAGAGACACGGTGTCGTTGGACGATGGCTCGACTAAGCTTGGTAGACAATTGCGCTAAATGCGCACGTTGGTCATTTAGCGTTGGCATTTTTGCTAAAATAAACCGTGTCCATGCGTGATTGATAGGGGGTAATGCAGTACTAAAAATGAGCGGACGCATGGTGTTAATCAGCCATTGCTTGACGATGTCATCACACATGATATAAGCACCTACTGAGGCAAAAGCTTTACCAAAAGTACCGACCAAATAGTCAATATTAGCCAATGTCTGTGTTTCTTCTGCGAGTCCCAAGCCTGTATCACCCAACACACCAATGGCATGAGCCTCATCGACATACAGCTCAATGCGAGCATCTTTGGCTTTTAATTGTACCAGTTGACATAAATCAGCACGATCACCATCCATACTAAAGATGCTTTCAGTGACAACAATAATGCGCTCAATGTCTGGATTTGCTTGCTTAATAAATGTAGCCAAATGCTCATAATCATTGTGACGATAACGGCGATAGGTAACCAGCTTGCTTTGACTTAGACGCAGACCATCGATAATACTGGCATGTACTAGCTTGTCAGCCAGAATAAGCGTTTTGACTGGCAAGGCTGTTAGGGCTGGTAATATGCCAAGGTTGGCATGATAGCCGCTATTCAATACCAACACCGACTTTGAGACAGAGGTATCTTGTTTGTCCACCGCGGTTTGATACCATTCCTGCAACTCAGACTCTAGCGCTTGCAGTTGTGCATCACTTCCAGTGAGCAAGCGTGAGGACGTCGCACTCATTTTAGGTGTTTGTGCGGCTGATAGGAGTCTTATTTGGTTGAGAAATTCGTTTTGTAATTCAGTGTCGCCGCCTAAGCCAAGATAGTCGTTACTGGTAATATTGAGTAAGGTCTTACCTTCGCTAATAACGTATGGCCCATTATGTTGAAGGTTGGGTAGTTGACGATATTGTTGGGTGGCTTTGAGTGCTATAAGCGCTTCTTGTAGGCGACTATTTATAAGTCCAGTCATTACTTTTACCTTAAAATATTCGTTATCGA